>CAZSUE010000030.1:7937-15807 GCA_964609045.1 uncultured archaeon
AGAGCAACAGAGCAACAGAGCAACGTAACACGCAGTAGGTGAAATATATGAAAAAGATAGCATCCATCGCCGCGACCATCGTCATGATCGTGATCGTTGCATCCTTTGCAGGCTGCACCAAGCAGCCGACCGGTGAGAAGAACGGCCTTTCGATCCGTGAGCTCGCGGAGGAGGGCCCAATATCCCCCATCGACAACGGTTCCGACGGCGATGGAGACGGTAACGGAGACGACGGTGATGGTAATGGTGATGGTAATGGTGACGGGAACGGAGGCACTGGCCAAACGGTCACCCTCACCTTCTGGCACACCTTCGAGCACGGGAAAGAGACCGAATTGATCCGCGACCTCGTCCGCGAATTCGAACGCGAGCACCCGAAGATCCGGATCAATGTCCAGGGCCAGACCTACGACGGCGCCATCGATAAGTTCTCCACCGCAGCACAAGGCGGTGAAGCGCCGGACATCATCCGGACCCCCAACGACCGGCTCGGCGAGCTGGCGAGCAAGGGTTTTGTCGCCGATCTCACGCAGTATATCAACACGAACATCGAAGAGAGCTATGTAGAGCTGGCGCGCAACGCGATGAAGTACGAAGGAAAATATTACGGTCTTCCCGCCTCGTACGATTCCATCGCGCTCATCTATAACAAGAATTATGTGGAGACGCCGCCGAGTACCACGGACGAGATGATCGGTTTGGCCAAGCAGTTTACGCACGGCGATCGGTACGGTCTCGCGTTCCCCGTAAAGGATGCGTACTGGTTCTTCCCGTTCCAAGCGGGTTTCGGCGGCGAGATATTCGATTCCGGCGGCAATCCCAAGATCAATACGGAGGAAACGAAGGATGCGGCAGAATATATGATCGGGCTGGAAAAAGAGCACGGCATCCTCCCACCGGGCGGTGTGGATAAAACGACGATGGCCAGTCTCTTTACCGAGCAGAAGGCGGCCATGGCGTTCACCGGCCCCTGGCGCGTCGGCGATATCGACGCGGCGGACATCGATTACGGCATCGCACCGATGCCCACCGTGACCGAGACCGGTCTCCCGCTCAAGCCGCTGGTAGGGGTGAAGGGCTACGCCGTGGCAAAGGACTCCAAATATCAGGACGAGGCGTTCATCTTCATCAAATACCTCACCTCGAAAGACGCCACGGTGCGTTTCGCAGAGGCGACCAATACGCTTCCCAGTGTGATCGCGGCATATGATGTGGAGGCGGTGAAGAACAACGAGATCATCACAAGTTTCAACGAGCAGATCATGGGAGGCCAGCTTTCCCCAACCCGTCCGGAGATGAGCGCGATATGGGGGCCGACGAAGACCGCGTTGGAGAGCTATTATACCGAGTACCCGAAGGCGAGCGAACTCGACGCCGCCTTCCGTGAGGCGCAGCAGGCGATCGAAGAGACGATCGCCTCGGAATCGTGAATCGTGAATCGTGAATCATGGCCGGTGACTGGGCGCACGTTCTATCGGCGATCGAGCCACCGTTCTCCAGCATGACCGATCGCGCCTGAGCACAATGCGGCGTATGCACCGGTTCCGTGCCATTGGTGTGGGAGCGGCGTCCGCTTGGCGGCGAGGTCGAGTGATCGCAACGACCGAGGGGCGTTCGATCTGTACATGGTAACTACAGTCATAGGTTTGACATCGATAGACTTATACGATCATCGTCAATATGGCCATGCTTTCTGAAAGTGACCGACGGCCCCGCGTCCTCTCTTCCACTTCCACTTCCACTTTCACTTCCACTTTCACTCTGAAGTGTGCGGACGAACCGAGGCGATGCCGATACCGATACCGATACCGATAGGGAGTTCGGGATGATGCAGGAACAACGACCAATATCCGGATCTCACATCAGCCTGACGGCGAAGGAGGAGTTGCTAATGCCACGGCCTTCGCCCCGCTCGCACTCTTTGCGCCGATGTTCTGGCCGAACCCGAGGGGACGTCTCATTACTTATTATCGCACTGCTCCTCGGTACCTTCACCATCCTTCTTGCGGGTGCTGCGGATGTTGCTGCCCAATCGGGCGGGCCGCGGATCACATTCACCGAACCGAGTTCGTTGATCCCCGGCGCGATCACCGTCGACGACGATCATACGGTGGAGTTCGAGGGGACCGCGTCGCCTCGTCCGGGCGCGACGATCAGCACGATCGAACTATCGAGCGATCGCGGTGCCACATGGACCGAAGCGAGTTGGACGCCCGCGCAAGACGATAGTGAAGTTGAGTGGTCGCTTCAATTCACCCTCCCCAACGGCAAGTACCGCATCTACGGGCGAGTGATCGACAGCACCGGCGCCTCGACCGTGACGGATCACGAGATCGTCGTCAAGGTCCGCGATACCGTGCCGCCGCCTGCGGTTACGAACCTCACCGCCAGACCCCGACCGAACGGCGACATCGCGCTTCATTGGGACACCTTTTCGGCCGAGGAGACGGTGCGGCTCGATATCGCCGACCTCCGGCTCTATATGAGCGACGATCAGCCCACCTCGCTCGACGACATGGTGCTGTATTCCACCTTTATCGGGAAGGAGAATCTCTCCTCGGAATTCTTGGCGGAGGCGACCAATAAGACGATACAGGCCTCGAACCTCAGGGAGGGTGAGGAATACTGGTTCGCGCTCACTACGCTGGATCAGTTCGGCAACGAAAACCGTACCGATGTCGAGTTCGCATCGGCCGTCGCGGGTGCTGCAGAGGAGGAATCAGGCGCCGGCGAGCTGTGTTTCATATTGCTTCCCATCCTCATCGTGGTCGTCGTTGCGCTCATCCTCATCTTCTATTTTCCGACGGAAAGCGGCTCGAAGCTGAAAAAGGCGCTGCAACGGGTTCGCACGGCGCTTCGGCCCTATGTCTATGTCATGCCCGCCCTCGCCGCGCTCGCCATCCTCACCTTCTACCCCGTGGGGTACGGGTTCTACCTCTCGGTCATGAATGTGCAAGGAAGCAACTATACCCAGCGCGACGAATGGAAGTTCGTCGGTGGGAAGCATTATGTGGATATCTTCGCCCCGCCGGAATATATCTGGCATCGTACGCCGAAGGTGATCTGGACCGAACCGGAGCTGCTCAATAATACCGTCGTCGAGATCCTCGCCACCGAAGAAGAGGTCTACATCGGGTGTATCAACGGCACCTCGGTCTTTGACCGAACCACCGGCGCGTTCGATCCACTGCGCGCGATCGAATTTGAAGAAATACCGGCCATTGGTGCGGCGGCACGACTGACCGCGTTAGAACTGGTCGGTTTCGCGCCGAACGGCCCCGAGTCGTCACAGCTTGCGATCGGGACCACCGACGGGCTCTTCCTTTTCGCCACGGCCTCGCCGGGTGCCGACCCCACGGTGATCGACAGCGCCGACGGGCTCCCGTCGACAACGGTGACCGCGCTGGCCAGTGCGGATACGGACAATGATGGCGCCGCGCATATCCTCTCTATCGGTACCGATGCAGGTGCGGCGCAATACAACCTCGACACTGGCCGTATCGAAGCGGTATGGAGTGCCGCCGACGGGCTCCCGTCCGATACGGTCACCGTCCTTACGCGATCCGGTTCAGACCTCGTCGTGGGCACCGACACGGGACTGGCCATCATCGATCTCGAGACCGATACGATGGAGGTCTATGGTGCGTCCGACCTCGGTGAGGGGTATGTGACCGCGCTGGCGCCCTATCGCGATGTGATCTCTATCGGCACATTGGGCGGCGGCATCGTCAACTACAATCGTTACCTCGGCACGCTGGAGAGGGAGGACGCACTGCTGGGAACCACCGGCAGCTCCGGTCTGGACAAAGCGACGCTGGAAAGTCGTAATATCACCACGCTCTTTGCCGACGAGCGATCGGAGCTACTCTACATCGGCACCTCCGATCGCGGTGTGTACCGGTACAATATCACGCTCGGCGTCTTCCTCGTCGACTCGACGAACCGTAACTGGGACCGGGTCTACCTCGAAAGCGCGACGGTGAACACCATCGAGGTGGGCAACGGCCATATCTATGTGGGTACGGTTAACGGCACGCCGGTCTATAATACGACCTCGCAATCGTTCCGTCGGTCGATCAGCGGGAAGAGCGAGGGGACAACCGATTTCTGGCTCGTACTCAAGACGACGATGATCTGGACCGTGTCGAATATCCTCGCCCACGTCGGGCTCGGGATGATGTTTGCCGTGATCCTCAACCGCAAGATCCGCGGGAAGATCCTCTATCGCACGCTCCTCCTCCTCCCGTGGGCGGTGCCGGCCTATATCAGTTGCCTGATATGGAAAGGGATGTTCAATTACAACTATGGCGCGATCAACCATGTCATTGGGCTCATGGGGTTCGAGAAGGTCCCCTGGCTGGGTGAGATGCCCTATGCGCTCGTCGCGGTGATCATCGTCAATATCTGGCTCGGGTTCCCGTTCATGATGATGGTCTTTTCCGGCGGACTGCAGAGCATCCCGGAGGAGCTCTACGAAGCGGCGTCGGTGGACGGCGTCTCACGCTGGAGTCAGTTCCGTCATATCACGCTTCCGCTCCTCCGGCCCACGGTGGTGCCCGCCGCGCTCCTCGGGTTCATCTGGACCTTCAATATGTTCAATGTGATCTACCTCGTTACCGGCGGCGGCCCCGCGGCGCAGACCGACATCCTCATCACCTATGTCTACGACCGCGCGTTCATCGCGCCGAACTACTACTCGTTCGCCGCGGCCTACTCGGTGGTGATATTCTTCATGCTCGTTGGCTTCAGCCTCACCTTTACCCGCATCAATAAATCCATGGAGAGTGCGTATTAATGCGAGACAGCCGAGGTGTGTTCCGATCGTTGCACGCGAAATTGCTCTCGCTTGGCGTCAAGCCCGCGTCACTCATGATGCTTCTCATCGCCGTGGTCAGTGCGCTCGTCGTCACTATCCTCTATCCCGTATTCTCGTTTGCACTCTATTTCCATATCATCGTCGGCGCCGTCGGCTTTCTCGGGATCCTCACACTCAATGACTGGCTCCGCACGGCCACCGTCATCCTTCTCATCGGCGCACTGATCCTCGAACTGCTCATGGCGCTGGGGAACGGTATCCATCTCCTCCCCATGGCGCTCGTCGTTCTTCCGTTCCGCTTCCTCAGGCAGCACGAAGTGGCAGAGCATTTTAGCGCACCGGCGATCGGGCGCATCCCCACTTCGAAGCAGGTGCAGAGACGGACGCTCTTCAAGAAGTTCGGCGCCCATCTCTTCCTCATCGTCGCCGTGATCGTCACCGTCTTTCCCGTGGCGTGGGTCTTTGGAACATCGGTCAAGCCCGGCAACCAGATCGTCGATACCGAACTGGAGATCATCCCGCCGCTGAGCGAATGGACCGGTGAGCATTACACCGACATCTTCAGCCAGAACAACGAATATATCAATTTTTACGGCATCAACATGGCCGATATCTGGGTATTCTTTCTCAACTCGCTTCTTGTTGCGGCGGGGACCACCCTCCTCGGGCTCGTGCTCGCGACAACCGCCGCGTACGGCTTTTCGCGGTTCGAGTTCCGCGGGAAAGGGAGCGCCATGCTCTCGTTCCTCATCGTGCAGATGTTTCCGGGCGTGCTCATCATCGTCCCATACTTCATCCTCCTCAAGAGTCTCGGGCTGCTCAACCATTACCTCGGGCTGATCCTCGCCTATTCGGTCACCGCGCTCCCGCTTTGCGTCTGGCAGATCAAAGGCTTCTTCGATACGATCCCACGCGAACTCGAGGAGGCGGCGTTCGTCGACGGCTGTAACCAGTTCCAGGCGTTCTACAAGATCATTCTCCCATTAGCGAAGCCCGCCATCGCCGTTACCGCGCTCTTCTCGTTCCTCGCCGCATGGAACGAATATCTCCTCGCGTACACCTTCATGCTGAAAGAGAACTATTATACGCTTCCCGTGAGGATCTATCAGTTCGTGGGCGGCTCCAGTGTGAAATGGGGGAGCTTCGCGGCGATGTCGATCATCGTCTCGATACCGGTGGTCATCCTTTTTATCGTCTTCCAGAAATACCTCATCTCCGGGATGACCGCAGGCGGTGTCAAAGGCTGAGGGGACTGCGAGGACAAGGATGATGCGGATGATGCGGATGATGCGGGAGCGCCGTTCCCGGCCCTTTCCCTGTCCCCCCGTATCATCCTCACTCGCGGGCTGAAGGAAAGGACGCAGACGAAGCTGGCCGGATCTCGATCTCGACCTGAATCGGGATCTGAATCTGGATCGGATCTCCATTCCAATTTCAGGCGCTCGAACCTTTCTCATTTCCATTCATTTATCTCATCCTATCTTACCCCATCCCATCCCATCCCATCTCATCGATGTAGACGGAGGATCAGACCATGCAGATCGGCCTCTCAACCGGGATACTGAAATATGAACCGCTTCCGTTCGTCCTCAAATTGGCGAGCTATCTCAAGATGGAGTGGATCGAGCTCAAGACCGATTACCTCTACGAAGACCTCGACGACGCGGCGGCGTTGATCAATTCCGCGCCCTCCTACTCGACGGTCCAATCGTTCTCCGTTCATTCCGCCTCTAAAGGGATCAATATGGTGAACATAACGGAAGATCAGATCGAGCGCCATAAACGCGATCTCGATTTTGCGCAAGCCATCGGCTCGGACCGCGTCATCTTTCATGCGGGCTATTCACAGGGGCTGGATTTGAAGGAGGAGCTGCATCAGGTCACGAAGGTGGTCAAAGAATATCTCGATCATACGAGTGGGACCGACATTATGATCCTCCTCGAAAATACGATGCTCGGGCGCAATAAGCTCTGCAGCGATCCCAAAGAGCTCGCAAATGTATTGGGTGTGATCCATCACGAGCGATGCGGCGCCACGCTCGATATCGTCAACCTGCTCGATGTGAAGGAAAAAAAGCAGAAGGATCGCTATAAAAAGATCAAGAAATGGGTGCGGCACATCCAGATCAATTCCCGCCCCGCGGATGAAGCGGGGTTCAAGATCAAGAAATATGTGAAGTTCTTCTTGAAGGATCTGAAGATGAAGAAGAAACTGCGGAAGAGCACGAAGTTCGACCCGCCGATACCGGTGATCATCGAGGGCAAGACCTCGCTGCCGCGCGAGATGTGTTTCACCTACGAACTCCGGCGCAAGCTGGAATAATAGAATGAAGAAGAATCTAAGCCAATAACAACGATCAAGCGCTCTTTTCCGTTCTCCGTGTCCGTTGTCTGTCACGCTTCTTTTCTTGAGTTCTTTCCTTTTGGGGCTTTATGAAAGATGAAAGAAACGAAAGATAGGCCTAAACGACCGGAAACGGAGCCAGTGAGGGGAGTCCGGAGAATAGTTTCACTCACCCCTCCAATATCTTTAATAGGGCTGGAAGCGATTACTTCTTAGAAAGGGGAGAAGGGTTCAACATTGTCACACAATGTGCATGAAATTAGCGACCCGCTCTATGGCTTCATTAAGATCAATGATTTTGAGAAGAAAATGATCGACCAGTGGCCTTTTCAGCGATTAAGGGACATCCACCAATTAGCAACAACCTACTTAGGCTCATTCCAGGCAGAGCACCTACTTAATAGCCTTTTTGGCGAAAACATATATACTCGACCCTTTGAATGGAATGAGCCACTTAGTCTACCCCTCTGCTACTCATAAGCGTTTCGAGCATTCATTGGGAGTAATGGAATTGGCTTCGAGGATGTAGGATGTTATAAGTTCCAACCCTCATCTTGATAATTCGGCAAAGGCCAATATTGAAGAATTCCACACAGACAGCTCTATCGCATATTGGCGACAGGTAGTTCGATTAGCTGGGTTATTGCACGATATAGCATGTTGTGCATATATTTTTCCCAAACGCGCAACCTCATAGCCCAATTGAAAAC
>CAZSUE010000031.1:0-15429 GCA_964609045.1 uncultured archaeon
GGGAATGAGGTAAAGAGTGAAGGGTGAAATGGTGACAAAAGCAAATAGCTTTCCACCATAGGAAATGAAAATCTAAGCGAGCTTAATGGGTGGCATATCGGCGATTTTATGAGACCATTCGCACTCGAGGGTTAGGAAATTTTCAAACCAAAAGTAATGGAGGGAGAGTTCGATAAAAGTGAGATCCGAGGCGATCGCGCTATCCACTCTATAGCGCTATCGATCGTACTATTGCTGGAGTGGGATATCGGTCCAAACAGTGCTGCTTCTCTCTATTTATCGCCCAAAAGAATAAATCGGCCCTTTCCCTATCTAATCTATCCACGCTGTAGAATCATTGGTTATGGATGATGGGCCAATATGTATCGGCGCCATCGTCTATATGCTCGAGAAGGTTGATGGTGATTGAAATGGTTCGATCTAGATTCATTGTTGGAAAGCATTTGCTGATCATTATTATTCTAGCCGCTCTCATGATCGTCGGAGTATCTGTCTTATTTATGGATTCGTCGGAGGCCGAGATTTCCCCCGAGATGCAGATCCTTTCATCCAACCCACGCACCGATATCGCTCCAATGACCGAGCTGGTCACCGGCACCGCCGAAGGGACGATCGACTCGCAGGCGGTGATCGTGGACAACCATTCACGAATCTTGGCGAGGCCTCCTCAGATGCCACGATATGAAGGTTCGATGGCCGCGCTACAGTATCGTTCGAACCAATCCATTGATATGGAGATGTCGACTGATATGCCGTTGAGAGTTGAGGAGCCCCATTTTAACAACCGCTCGACACCCCGTGACGCGGTCGAGCAGGATGTAGATACTGAACCAGGGCGGCAGATAGAGGAAGTGCGTCATGATGCGACGAGAACGGAGATCGTTTCGAAACGTAGTGCGGATTCGAAGACCTATCATCATGGCGGGAACCTCTTTACCACAGAAATCTCCGCCGGTCCGATCCATTATCAAGATGAGAGTGGCGGTTGGCGCTCCATCGACACTACCATCGTCGACCTTGACAGAGCTTCAAATCGCGCTTCGATAGGCGAAAATGAAGGCGGATCTCGTTCTGGATTTAGAACCGGCTATAAGTATGTGAACGATAACAATGGGCTACGATCCGCTTTCGCAGAACAGTTCGATGACCCAAAGGGCGTTTCATTTGGCCTTAATGATCGGTCCTGGGTGAAATGGGCACCAATGACCATGGAGTACCGGACCGCGTCGGGTATTATCGAGATAGGCAGCGCCAACAGTGTGGCCAGCGAACACGAGAACAATATCCTACGCTATCCTAATTCATTCCCGAATACCACCGATGAGTTCGTTGTCCAAGCCAATCGGGTCAAACATAATATTATACTGGGTTCGGTCGAGTCGCTTCCCGATATCCACTCATCATCAAGTGCGACCCTCTGTTATACCGGTCTGATAGAGATGCCGGAGGGGTATTCGCTTGCTGTGGATGGCATCATGCAGAACGGTTCGTTCTCGACAAGCGGAGCGATCGACATCGTGGATGCGGACGGTCGGGTCAAATATCAAATGCCAGCGCCCTATGCATATGAGAAGAGCAGCTCACGAGTTACAATTGGATGCAAATATGAGATCGAAGAAACCCCTTCAGGAATTATTTTATCAGTCCATACGCCTTTGGAGTGGTTGCAAAACGCCGCGCGGAGCTTCCCAGTAGTGATCGATCCCACGATTGATTGTTATCCACTCTATTCGTCTTGGTGGACGGGATATGTTACCGGCATTTCGACACATACGAAATATAACAATTCAATTAATGTTGGTTACGATGGATCACTTTATAGTTGTGGGTGGTCGAAGTTCGATATCAGCGCGATTGTTGATACAGCTGATGTGACTGACACAACCCTAAGTATTTTTTGTAATCTTGAATCTGCGGACCCGTTTTTAGTACAATATTATGGACTAGACTCGGATCCTGTCACAACAAATGCTGATCTCCTCTACGACGAGATTGTAGGAAATACCGGGACCTCCATGTATATTCAAGTGGATGATTTCGGCAACACCTATGGGTGGTATACAAAAGATCTTGGATCCATTGCCGATGCGGCTCTGGAGTCGAGACTGACCGATAACTGGTTCGCCGTAGGCTTCGATATGGACTCCAGCTACACTCAAATCGCAGAACATATCGGATATTCGAATATGAGTTTGCGCCCCAGATTAAGCGTGACCTATCCCGTTGGAACATGGACCGGTGCGACCAATACCAATTGGTATAATAGTAGTAACTGGTCTTCGAGTATCGTTCCCGATGAGAGCATTGATGTGACAATCCCTACCGGTTGCAGTAACTACCCGAATATAGCCTCGGGGACCGCTGAATGTAGGAATCTGACTATCGAAACGGGCGGTTCGATAACAGTAAGTGGGGGGACGCTGTATGTTAATAACGATGTATCAATCTCTGGAGTCTTCAACCAGTCGGGAGGTGCGTTCTATACAGGATATGGGACCGGGTATGCTGGCATGCTTGATTTTCTAAATGGGTCTTCCGCTAGCCTCACCGGCGGGAATCTCTATACCGATTATTTTTATATGAATGATGGCTGTGATATTACCGGCTCTGGTACTCATACCTTACATATGTATAGTTCCGAATATTCTAACTATATATATTCTTTTGACGACGATAGCTATGTCAATAATGTGAGCATAGAGAATTCATGCTCCTTGAGTTCAACTTTCGATCTCGACATCAATGGTTATCTTGATATCAATGCCACTCTAATTCCGTCCAGCACGTTAATTCGTTGCGCTGGCAATCTTTACATGAGGGCCGGCGCCTCGTTCCAGCCGAGTTCGGGCACCGTCATCCTCGACGGCGGAGGAACGCAATACATCACCGATGAAGAATCGTCGACAAATAACTGCTACTTCCATAACCTCACCCTCGATGGTAGCGGGACGAAATATTTCAGCGCTGCATCCAACGACGAACTCGATGTCAACGGCGCCTTCACCATCGATTCCGGGGTGAGTTTTGACTTCGAGGGTACCAGTTATCCTGCCTGCAATCTCAATATCGGCGGAAACCTCGAAGTCTACGGTTCGATCGTGTTAAACAACGGTTCTGACACGATCGACGTCGACGGGAATGTGTACTGGTACCATGGTAGTACCGAATCGATCGCCGGCGGGCTGATCCTTTTCGGTGGTATGCATTGGTATATCTATAACGACGCCGATTTCAACCCTGCCGGCGGCACTATCGAGTTCGACGCCGCGACTGACCAGTATATCCACAACTTGGATTCCGTCGACGATAATTCGTCGTTCTTCTTCCTCAAACTCAACGGCTCTGGCATCCGCACCGTCTACTTCGCTGATGATTCCAGCACTTATCTTGCGGTGAATTATGCATTGTATATCGGTGGCTCAACGTACCACGACATCACCTTCGACTTCGAAGGGACCGCGGGGACCGATTGCCAGCTCTTCATCAACGGCGAGCTACGCGTCTACGGTTCGATCAAGATGGACGATGCCGACGATCTCATCGATGTCGACGGCGCTGTAATATGGTACAGCGGTAGTACTGAGACCATTGAATACGGGACGATCCGATGCAGTAGTTATTTTTTAATGTACGATGGCGCGAACTTCAACCCCATGGGAGGAACCGTCATCCTGGACGGGAGCAGCACCCAGTATGTATACGATCTTGAGTCAGGGACGAATAATAATTATTTTCACGATCTTGTCCTGAGCGGGGCCGGCACGAAATATTATCACTCAGTCTCAAACGACGAACTGGGTGTCAATGGAGATATGGTCATCAATGCCGGTGCGGCATTCGATTTCCAAGGCACTTCAGGAAACGCTTGCCTCCTCCATATCCTAGGTTCGATCGATATCTACGGCACACTCGTGATGGATGAAGCCGCTGATTCAGTTACGATCAGTGGTGATTGGACCAATAGCGGAACCCTCAGCGCATCTGCGGGGACGATCACCTTCGCCGGCGGCACCACCCAGTACTGTACCAGCGGCGGCACCGCCAACCCCTTCGCCGGACTTGTGGTGGCCAACGACGGCACCGACCTCCACATCACCGGTGACGATGTCAAGATCGACGGTTCATTGACCATCGCGTCCTCGACCACCCTCACCGTCGAGGACGGGCGCCAGGTCTGGCTCGATAGCGCTTCATACTCGAACAGCGGGACCCTCTCGCTCGGGACGACCGGCGTACTCATCGATCATGATGGAGGATGGTACGATTATTACGGTGGGAGTGCGGGCGTTGGCACCTCCGATCTTGTCTCGGCGTTCGACAACACCGACGATGTGACCATCGTGGAGGGTTCGCTCACACTGGACGACGACCGTTCCTGCGCATCGCTCTATATCAATACCGGCACGCTCGTTACGATGAGCGACGGCGTTTGGGTGGACTGCGAGGGCGATCTCCTCATCGACGGCGAGCTCGTCGGCAACGCGGAAACGATCGAGATCGGCGGCAGCTGGGTCAATTACGGAATGTTCACCCCCAATAATTGCACGCTCGTCTTCGACGGGAACGGCGCATGGCAGGAGATATGGAGCAACGGCAGCGGCATCGGTGTGGGGAAAGACCTCTACGCCGTCGAACTCGCATCGGGCGGGACCGCGGTCACGGTGGCCTCTAATACTCGCATTCTCGATTCGCTCACTATCGGCGCCCCTACCACGCTCATCATCGACGACTATTGCCAGCTCTGGGTCGACAACGGCAGCTTCAGCAACGACGGCGCACTCGACCTCTACGCACACAGCTGCCTCATCGACCACAACGCCACGGTGTACGATTACTACGGTGCGAGCACGGGGTGCAATAGCTCCGCGCTCCTTTCCACTTTCAATAGCACCGACGCGGTGACCGTGCGCCGCGGGAGGTTCGGAATGAATAGGACGAGCGCATGCGCGTCGCTCACCGTCGCCACCGGAGCAGAGTTCGATCTTATTGACGGCTACGATCTGACCGTAGTGGGCGACATCACCATCGACGGCGCGCTCGATGGCAACGACGCGACCATCGCGCTCGGCGGTGACTGGAGCTGCACCAGCGGCACCTATGATGCGCAAACGGGCACGGTACGCTTCGAAGGTGGTGCGACCCAGACGCTCGATGGCGGCGGCGCGGACGATACCCGTGCGTTCTTCACCCTCGAGGTCGCCGCCAGCACCACACTCGAGGTCGTATCCCCGCTCAAGATCGACGGGGGGCTGGTCATCGACGACGGTGCATCCTTCGATCTCGCGAGCGGCGTACAGGTCTGGCTCGATAGCGCGAGCTACCCCGGCAATGGCGCGAGCACCATCGGCTACGCGGCGGTGAGCTGCCTCATCGACGATGATGGCTCGCGTTACGATTATTACGGCGGCGATACCGGTATCGCCACCAATGCAATGGTGCACCCGTTCAGCGTCGACGACGCGGTCACCCTTAAACGCGGGACGCTGACCATGGATACGACAAGCGAATGCGCGGCGTTGCGCATCGAAACCGGTACAGATTTCGTCATGAGCGGTACGCACGGGCTCGACTGCTACGGCAACATCGCCATCAACGGCACGCTCACCGGCGACAGCGGCATCATCGAGCTCGACGGCGATTGGGACAACCGCAACGGCCATTTCGATCGCGGTAGCACCACGGTCCGGTTCGTCGGGGGCGCCGCATCGCTCTACTCCGGCGGGTTCAGTACGGAAAAGTCCCTCTACCATGTCGACTTCGACGCGCCGACCACGCTCGTCGATGCTACGCTCGGCGTCTACGGCGACTGTACCATCGGCGTGTCTTCCTCGCTCTCGCTCAGTGGCAACGACCTCCATATTGCGGGCGATTGGTCGAATTTCGGTACCTTCGACGCCGACGGCGCCACGATCCACTTTATGGACGACGGCTCCATCCATAGCAACGGCACCGGCGCTGGCAAGCAGCTCCCTTATGTAGATATCAACTCCGGGACGCGCACCGTCGCAGATTCTGACCTCAATATCACTGAATATCTCTTCGTCGACAGCAGCGCATCGCTTGCCATCGAGGCCGGGAAGCAGGTCCTCGTCAACGGGACCTACATCGACGACGGACCACTCACTCTTGAAAGCGGTGCCGCGCTCGTGCATTTCGACCCCTCCGAGGATCGCTGGACATTCTACGGCGAGAGCGGTGGCTTCGGGTCCGATGCGCTCCTCCGTTCGTTCCGCAGCGGTGAACGGGTGCGGATCGCAAGCGGCCTTTTCGAGCAGCAGTCCGCACACGATTGCGAGGCCCTCACCGTCGATGGCGGCGCCACCTACGAGATGAGTGTTGGCGCGCTCGATTGCGCCGGTGATATCACCATCGAGGGGGTATTGAGCGCGGCGAACACGATCTATTGCGGCGGCGACTGGCTCCGAACGGGGACATTTCTCAATAACGGAGCTCTGGTACGGTTCTATGGCCACGAAAAGCAGAATATCAGTGCGACCCATTTCTATGATATTGAGTTCGATGGCATGGGTGTGAAAATCTTGGAAGGCGACATTTGGGTCTATAACGATATTGTTATCGAATCGGTCGCAAGCGTCACCGCCAATGATTATACCCATCGTCTCGAAGGGGACTGGCACAACGACGGCGGCTTCGACCCGGGGGAGGGGACCGTGGAGTTCGGAGGGTCGACCGAGCTAACCGGCAGTGCAACGCACACCTTCTCTTCCGTCTCCATTACCGGCTCGCTTCTCGCGCCCACCACCAGTGTCATCGTCGGACGGAACTGGACCGATAGTGGGAGCTTTGATCCGAACAGCGGTAGCGTCATATTTACGGGAGGGAAGAGTTCGACGATCACGAGTACGAACTTCCACAATGTGTGCCTCCAGAAGGATGACGGGATCGCAACCGCGTTCAATGGTGACCTCACCATCGCCGGCGACCTCCAGTGGCTCGGCGGGCTGTTGGATACCAACGGTACGACGCTTGACATCTACGGCGATCTCGAGGTCGAAAGCACTGGCGGTCGCATCGACCCCACCACCGATTGGCGTTTTTTAGGGGTTGACCAGCAGCTTACTGGGAATGCCGTGCCACTCCACGGCAACCTCTATGTCGCGAGCATGACCATATTATCGGCAACCGTCGATACCACGATCTACGGGACGAAATGCGAGGTCGACGGAGGGCTCACGATCCAACCCGGGATCACTTTCAACTTTGGATCGGGAGCTCCCAGCGTGCTTCATGTCAACGGAAGCCTCACAGCGATGACCGGCGCGATGATCGGCGGTGAGAACAACGATGCGCGGCTCTCCATCGAGGTCGTCACCGGTACGGTCGATTGTTCCGGCGCAACGCTCAAGTACCTTGCTGATGGCGGGCTGCATATTGGGCCAAACGCCGACATCACCGCACTCGATAGTGTCAATTTCGACGATTGCGATCCATCGGGCAATGCGCTGACCTTTGAGGCGACCGCGCCATCGACCATCATCTACCCCTCGATCACATTCGACGGGAGTGCGGCCTACGATGTGTGGATGAACGCGCCCGATGTCGCGATCTTCTTCACTGACGCTACCGGCGGTGGCGACAACCGCGATTACGATGGCGAAGATGGCGGCGCCGGTGATTGTTTCTGGGTCGCGAACGGGTACCGGTATTGGACCGGGTGGGCGTCGGAGCAGTGGCAATCAGATTCGAACTGGGCGCCCGCCGTCAAACCTACTACCGCCGAACGGGTGGTCGTGCCCGCACTGGAAAACCTCCCCGCCTCCCCCAAGATCGAGAGTCCGGGTGAGCACTGTGCGTGGCTCCAGCTACGTGACGGGGGTACGCTCAACATCGTCGCTGGCTCGCTCAATGTAGAGGGCAGACTCGAGATCGCCTCCGGCGCATCGTTCACATGTGAGGGAGCAGCTGCCATCACCGTCGGCGGCGACTGGTGGCACAACGGCAGCTTCAGCGCTGGTGACGGAACGGTCATATTCGACGGCACGAGCGAACTGGCGGGATCGCAGATCACAGAATTCTACGACCTTACCGTCACGGGCATGCTGACGCTCGAAAACGATATCGCGCTGGGACACGACCTCAGCGTCCCCGACGGTGGCTCGCTCGCAGCAGAGGGTGCGACGGTCACCTTCGTCGGCGCGACGGACAGTACACTCACCGCCGAAAGCGCGATCAGCTGCGCGGAGTTCATATTGGACAAGAGTGACGCGTGGAGAGATGTGGTCATTCATGGTGATGTCACGGTTTCGTACGGCTCGCTCATTACAACCGGCACGCTCAATATCGCAACCGGCTCACGGTTTGCCACCGGCGGCATATCGTTTCAAACAGCGTCAGGGCTGGAGATGAGCGGTGGCACGCTCGCGATCACCGGCGACGGCGAGGTTCTCATCGTCGACTCCGGCGCCAGCGTCATGCCGTCGGCCGGGACGGTGCGTATCGAGGGTGAGGTGGCGTATGACAATACCGACACGACCTATTTTCAGGACCTCGATATCGCCTCCGGTGGGAGCTTCGCACCCACTTCGTCCGTTGCCACCGACTGGCTCGTCGTCGCCGGCGACCTCACCATCGAGACCGACGGCACGCTCGCTTTGAACGGTACTTCCAGCGGCGGTGGCGGCGGTGGCGGTGGTAGTGGGGGCGGCGGCCCCGTTCGTGGCGAGGTCGTGGGTCAATCGCTCGCGCTGGGCGGGAACTTCACCAACGACGGCGTTTTCTGGTACGGCGCCGGTGCGAACATCACCTTCGCCAGCGGCGCCACCCAGATATTGAACGCCGGTGGACTGGATGCAGGCAAACATCTCCCCGATCTCATCGTCTATTGGTCCGGGACGACGGTCTCGGTCCCCTCCTCGTCGCTCGCCGTCGACGGCGCTATCCGTGTCGAAAACGACACCGCGTTCGAGGTCAGTGCTGCGGACGCAACGCTCCTCACCAGCGGAAATATTAGCATCGCGGGTGATCTCACCCTCGCACCGTCTGGGAGTGGCAACCTCAGCTGGCAGCTTGCGACCGATGTCGAGGTCACCGTAGAAGCGAGCGGCACGCTCGCGCTCGACGGCGTCGACAATACCACCATGGTCCATATCGAAAGTGCGGTACCGGGGACCCCGTGGTATTTGACCGACCACACCGCCGACCATTCTATTCCGATCGTGCATCATGCCCGCGTCGCGGACTCGGACGCATCGCGCGGGCACGCAATCCACGCCTACGACGGGACGAACATCGACGCGGGGAATAATACGAACTGGGTCATCGACCGTATCGTCGACCACTTCATGATCCGTGGCGGGCCGGCGAACACCGGCACGGTCTATTCCGACAATGCGACTGCGATGGTGAATTTGACCGCCGACGATGCGCTCGAGCTCTATGCGGCGGGGTTCAACCGCACCCTCCTTTTTGACCTCGGACCGTATACCGCGGCCTATATCGCCGATATCGCGGTGACGTGGTCCACTACCGACACCCTCGACGATCTTGCGGGTTATCTCGGTCCGCATCTCAATTTCACGCCGGTGGCGGCGCCGGCCAACGGCACGATCCTCGTCGAGGACGCGTTCGGGCATCATAACGAAACGGTGCGCATTAATGTGAGCGTCGGCGCGCTGGCAGCGGTGGGCGTCACCGACACGGAGGGGCGCATAGGAACATTATTCGACGCAACGTACGAGCTCACCGTTCTCGAGGAGCTAACGCTCTGGGGCGCGGGCTACGATTCCGACGGCAACTTCATCGCGAACTATGCGGGCAACTGGACCACCGCTGGCGGCCTGGACACCGCTTCTACTACCAACACGACGAACTTCACCTTCGACCCCGAGACACCGGAGACGAGCGGTACCATCACATATACATTGGACGCCAACGCGACGGTGCGGTATCAGTGGTCCACTGCGACGATCTCCGTCACTTGGCCCGCACCGACGAGCATCGAGATCGTCTATCTTACCAATACCACACCATACCCGTCGCGGAGCGTGGCGGTGGGGACCGAAATTTCTGCGCGCGCGTTTGCATTCAACTCCACCGTCGGGCCGATGTACACCGTAGCGGTCGACTGGTCGGTCTTGAACACCGGCGGTTCGGGTGCGACCACGGCGCCGTCTTCTGGCATCACCTCGGTGTTCGACGCCGGCCTCGACGCCGGCACCGCCTACTGGGTGGCCGACCATGCAACGCTCGGGCTCAGTGACAGCGTGATGTTCGAGATCCTCGCTGCAACGGTGGACGCCGTTAGGATCACCGCGGACGCGGGTAGCGCGGAGCTTTCCGCGCAATCGCTGCCCGTTGGCGCGACACTGGATAGCTATGCATCTGGCTATAACGACACGGCGGGCTATGTCGGGCTGGTGGGGGCGAGCTGGCGCGTCGCCAACGACGGGACAAACGGCTGGGTCGAGCCCACCAGCGGTGAGAGCGCCACCGTTCAGGTTGGGACCGGTGCGGGCACGATCACCGTGACCGCGAGCGTCGATGCGCTCGGCATCGACGACAGCGTGACCATCACCGTCCTCGCGCCGACCTATGACCTCCTCGAGATCACCGACGCGCCGGACGGGACGCCGCTTTCCGCGCAGACGCTCCCGGTCGGCACCGAGCTAAGCGGGTATGCGTCCGGCTACAACAGGACGAGCGGGTATATCGATACGCTCAGCGTCATCTGGTCACTGGAGGCCAACGAGACCACGGCGGATCTCTCCGACTCGTACGGTGAGAGCTGTCTCCTCTCCACCGGCGACACGGGCGGGATCGCTACCTGGTCCATCACATCGGATACGCTGGGCCTCGAGGATCATCTCACGGTCAATGTCCTCCCGCCGAGCCATGATGGGCTGGAGATCACGCAGATGCCAGGTGGCGCGGTTGTCGCCGACGCGGATGTCATCGTCGGGTTCAATAGCACGCTCTATGCGTCGGCATACAACGATACGATCGGCTATTTCGGGCTCGTCGCGGTGGACTGGCGCGTTGAGAACAACGGCTCGGGGTCGTTCATCGACGCGGACAACGGCACGCACACGACCTTCGACGCGGGGCTCGTCGGTGGGACTGCCACGCTGCGTGCGGCGAACGCAACGCTGGGGGTCGCTTCTTATGTGAACTATACTGTCCTCAGACCTACATTGGACCGGATCGTGATCACTCGTACACCGGGCGGTGTCGCCGTTGCGGCGGGATGGCGCGCGGTGGGCGAAACGATCACTGGCTACGCCTCGGGCTACAATACTACGGCGGGCTCTATCGGGCTCGTGGCGGTGAACTGGTCGCTGACCACCACCGGCAACGCCACCGCATATCTTATCGGGGACAACGCCTCGAGCGCGGTGGGGACGCTTTTTACCGGGAACGGAAGCGGCAGTGCAAGCTGGAGTGTCGAGCATCCGAATGGGGTGAACGCGATTGTCCAGTTCCTCATCCGCGCGCCCGCTCCGGACGATATTACGATCTGTGCGTCGTCGACGGGCGCGCCGCTTACGAACCGTCACATAGCGGTCGGGTTCGAGACCACTGGCTATCTCCGGCTAAGGAACGCGTCCATCGGTTATTTCGCGAACCCCACGCTTCTTGCGGGCACCCAGTGGTCGGTGGCGAACGAAGATGGTGGGACGGCGAGCACCGCACCTGCGCAGGGTGCGTCGTCGGTCTTCGACGCTGGTCTCAGCGGTGGCACCGCGGTCTGGTCGGCGACATTGGCCATCCCTGAAACGCGTGCAGTGCTCGTCGGTGAAGTCCAGTTCGATATCGATGCGCCCACGGTTGACGAATTGCGGATCACCGCCACCCCCAACGGGCCGACATTGACGGGTCGCACCGTCCCCGTGCATTTCTCGATAGAAGGGGTTGCATCGGCATATAACGATACCGCGGGCTATATCGGTACACGGAGCGTGAGCTGGGCGGTTGAGAACCGTGAGGGGGCTAGCGCGAGCAGTGCGCCGCTCAGCGGGACGAGTTCGCAGTTCAACGCGGGTGAGACCGCCGGTGAAGCGATTTGGACGGTAGACGATGGCGCGGGTCACAGCGCCTCGGTCACCTTCACCATCGCCGCACCCACTGCGGACTGGCTCGAGATACGCGACGCGCCCGGCGGTGTTGGAATGGCAACCCGCACGCTCCCCGTCGGCGCGTCCCTGGAGGGCTATGCCGTGGTCTTCAATACCTCCATCGGCGCGCTGGGTCTCCGCAACGCGCAATGGTCGGTGGTGAACGAAAGCGGTGCCAGCGCGTGGGTGACGCATGCGACTGGTACGAATGCGACCTTCCACGCGGGACATACTGGTGGAGAGGTACTGTGGCAGGTCCGCACCGTTCTCACCGGGCTCGAGACCACCGTCTTCATCACGATCCTCCCGCCCACCGCTGACATGCTACAGATAACCGCCGCACCGGGCGCAGAGCCGTTGGCCGACCTCGAACTCGCTGTGGGTGCCTCCCTCTCCGGTTACGCCTCTGCGTATAACGTGTCCATCGACTATTTCGGTCTCGAGGACGGGGCGAACTGGTCGGTGGATGAGAGCGGTGGCGCGGACGGGACCATCAGCTCCGCGACGGGCAACGCATCGACGCTGCAGATCGGTACCGCGGGCGGCACGCTCGTCTGGAGTATCGAGGACGCCGGGGGGCATACTGCGTCGGTAACGATCACCGTCGCACCGCCCACCGCCGATGCAGTCGCGATCACCGCTGCGGCCGGCGGGGCCGACCTCGTCCCCGCGCCGCTAGCAGTCGGCACATCGGTGGAGGCGTTCGCATCGTTGATGAACACCACCGCCGGGTTCATCGGCGTGGCGGAGGGTGCGCAGTGGTCGGTGACGAACGATGGCGGTGCCAATGCGAGCGTCTCGCCGGCAACCGGTGCGCAGTCGACCCTCTCCGCCGGGCTCGATTTGCGTGGTGGCAGTGCGGTGTTGGCGGTGAGCGCCGGCGGGGGATTGGATGCCTCCGTCACCGTCCTGATCCTCCCTGCTGCGCTCGACGCGCTGGCGATCGCAACCGATGCCGCGGGGACCCAATGGCTCATGGACGAACCGATATCGGTCACTGTAGGCGATACACTGGAACTCTACGCGTTCGGGACCAACCGTACTTTGGGCCTTGCGTCGCCGATGCCGACAACGGTCGGATGGTCGGTGACGCCCGCACTGGCGGCCGTCGAGCCAGCGCATGGGAACCGTACCACCCTCACCGCTGCGCAAGCAGGTACGGCGCGCATCATCGTGAACGATACAAAGGGACATTGGAACGAATCTGCGCCGTTGACGATCATCCCGCCGCCAGATACCACCGCGCCATCGATCCTCGACGGGCGCGTGCCACTCCCGGATAGCACCAATGTCTCGACTGTGGTCGAGGTGCAGGTCCCGTTCGGCGAGCCGCTGAGCCAGTCATCGCTCTCGGTGACAGTGGAGGCGCAAACGGAAGGGGAAAGCAGCGGATGGAGCGAAGTGAGCGGTCAGACCAGCTACGATACGGAGAACGATGTGCTCCTCTTCACCCCGGATGAGGAACTGGCATCGCAGACGCAGCATCGCGTCAGCATCGTGGTGGAAGATATCGCCGGTAATCCGCTCTCTGCAAGCTGGGTCTTCGTCACCGGCGCACCGCACGACACCGACGGCGACGGCATGCCCGATTACTGGGAGCGTGAGATGGGGCTCGACCCGGATGTCGACGACGGGGGCGACGATTCGGACGGGGACGGTCTGACGAACCGCGAGGAATTCGAGCGCAAGACGAACCCGAAGACGGTCGATACGGACGGTGACGGCATGCCCGACGGCTGGGAGGTCGAGAACGGTCTCGAGCCTACCTATCCCGGTGACGCCGAAGCGGATTGGGACAACGACGGCCATACGAACCTCGATGAATACGAAGGTGGGAGCGACCCGCAG
Organism: uncultured archaeon; assembly: GCA_964609045.1. Taxonomy (GTDB): domain Archaea; phylum Thermoplasmatota; class Penumbrarchaeia; order CAZSUE01; family CAZSUE01; genus CAZSUE01. Next base: position 13,920 of record CAZSUE010000031.1, read on the forward strand.
AACGAGGCCTCAGTGCCGACCATCGCCGCGGAACCGGACGATGGCGGCGGCTACTGGTGGCTTATCATCGTTATTATCATCGTCGTCGTGATCCTCATCCTCCTCGTTGCACTGCGACGACGCGCCGAGGACCCAGCCACGGTGTACGCGGAGGAGGACGAAGAGGAGGACGCGCTGGCCGGAACGGCGGCGCCAACGCCGCCGGAGCGCAAGGGCGAGAGTGGGTTGGCGACTGCGGCGAAAACGGGTGGAAGGGCACCGTCTGCAGCGGGAGCGAAGATGTCGATGGTGTCGGCGAAAGCGACAACGGAGCCGACAAAAGCATCGCAAAAGGCGGCGACGCCCGATGCAGGATCGTCGTCCGCTGGCAAGAAACGGATCGTCGGTTGTCCGGAATGCGGGGCACCGCTGCGTAACGATGCGCGCAGCTGTGAAGGATGCGGCGCGTCGTTTGGTACGGGCGAGCTGGCCGCGCTCAAGCCGCTGGATAAGAAGAAACAGGTTCCCACGCCAAAACCGCCAAAAGAGCCTGCGCCACCGGCGCCGTCGAGACCGAAACGCGAAGTAACGCTCTACCCCGCCGAGTCGGCGGTGAAGTGTAATGTCTGTTTCGGTGTGATCAAACCCGGTCTCACCGTGCTCAAGTGCTCCTGTGGGAAGAAATACCACGAGGCCTGCGCAGGACGGATCGGGAGCTGTCCGGCATGTGGCCAGTCGTTCAAAGACTACGTGGATACAAGTCGCGGCACGGAACCGAGCGCTGCGAGCGGGTACGATATCGAGGCGATGATGGAGGCGCGAGCTGAGAGGGAGCCGGACGCTAACCAGAAGGAACCCACCGTAGAGGTCGTGGACAGCGCGGTCAAATGCAAGGTTTGTTTCGGTGTGGTGAAGCCAGGGCTCAAGATCGTACGATGCGGCTGTGGCCAGAAATATCACGTCGCCTGTGCGCGACGGGGGGGGGCGTGTCCGAACTGCGGGTACGACTTCACGATGCTCGATCTGGATGCAATGGAACAAGCGGTACCAGAAGCAGGTGACGATCGTGGTGGCAGTGGAGGGTCCGCAGGGGACGCGACGAAGGGGGCGGCGGAAGACGGAGAGCTGCTCGACGAGCTCGATCTCAAATCCATCGAGGACGCGTTCGATTTCTAGTGTCGAGTCAGACGAAGCGCGTATTCGATACGCCACATTCCACTCCGTTCCACGGCAGCATCCCATGCATAGTGTAACAATTTCGAACCTCGACATATTGGCGGAGTCATCATTTTCCTCTCCGGCAATGTTCGCTGTTCGCAGAAAGGAAGTCCAAAGGAACCCTTTCTGCTGAAGGGTGTCAAACTTTTCGAAGCGGTTCGAAATTTTACATTGTTCGCAGATCGGCCACGTTTTGCTGCGCGAAACGGCACGCTCCCCGAACTTCTTCGAAGTATCGGGCATCTGCCACGTCTCGCTTTGCTCGACGGCAATCCCCCGAAACAGGTGTGTTTCGGCGTCGGCCACGTTTTGC
>CAZSUE010000032.1:0-15379 GCA_964609045.1 uncultured archaeon
ATCTGTGCCATGTTCAGTCACCTCCTCCGATAAATTCCGCCGCTTGATAGAGCGGTGTATACCCCTCGAGGCCCGCTTCCGTTACCAGATTGTTACCGCGGAGGTAAACGATATGGTTCAATATTTCGTGGGCGGGTTTGTTGATCTCTGCGGCGAGCTGTTTGACCGAGCGTGGCTCCTTAATGGTCAATTCGAGTATCAGTCCGCGGATGTACATCGCTTCGATGGCCTCGTTGATGAGCCTGTCGAGGTCCTCGTCCACGACATCCTCGCCGTAGACATTGCCCTCTTGCTTGAGGTTGTATTCGCGTCCGACCATGGAGCGGAGCCGGAACGAGAGCGCCGCGCGTTTCGCGCCGCTGAGGTTTGTGGACCGTTCGATGTCCGTGGGCGCCTTGCACGGGCCAAGCCCTCGGATCGTATCGGTAAACTCGGTGATGACCTTCGAGAACTGCTCGCCCTCGGACGCGCTGACCCATTCGAGCCTGAGTCGGTCGGGGTTGACACCCGCGTGCGTGATGAGCTGTTTGGCCATTGCGACCTTATTCACGGTATGATAGTTGCCGGTGATATAATGACAATCACCCGGGTGACACCCGCCGATGAAGACGCCGTCCGCACCGTTCTTGAACGCTTCGATGATGAAGAACGGGTCGATGCGCGTACTGCACATCACGCGTATCACGCGCAAATTCGGAGGATACTGGTACCGCGATACGCCACAGAGATCGGCGCCGGCGTAACAACACCAGTTACAGAGGAACCCCACCATCGTGGGCTCGAACTGTTCTTCGGTCACGGTCTCGGCTACTGCTTCGGCCATCTTAGACCACCTCCTCCAATGCGGCACGTACCTGTGCCAGTATTTGGTTGTTCGTATAATGGTTCATCATGATCGCGTTCTCCGGGCAGATGGAGCCGCATGCGCCGCAGCCTTTGCACGCCGCCTCGATCACGGCGGCGATGCCTTCTTCGTTCTTTCGGATCGCACCGTAGGGACAGATCATCTCACAGGTGCCACACCCGGTACAGCGCTCTTCGTCCACGGCGGATGTGATCGCTTCTGCGGTGACATAGCCCTTATGCAGCGGTATGGTCGCGCGTGAGGCTGTGCCGTATGCCTGGGAGATGCTTTCGGTGATATCTGCCGGCCCGTGCGCGGTCCCTGCGAGAAAGATCCCATCGGTGGCAAAATCGAGGGGGCGGAGCTTGACATGCGCCTCGAGGAACCACCCATCTTGCCCAAGTGGGACCTTGAGCATCTTGGAGAGTTTTTCTGCACCGGGGATCTGTTCCATCGGTGCCGCAAGCACGACGAGGTCGGCCTCGGTGCGCCGTTCGGCCTGGAGCGTGGCGTGGTAGTACTCGACGAAGAGCTTATCGCCCTCTTCGACCACTTTCGGGATATTATCCGGTACGAACCGCGTGAACTTGATCCGTTGTTCGCGCGCTTTATTGAAAAGCAATTCGTGTTTGACACCGTAGGTGGTGATGCTGCGATTGAAGAGGGTGATGTCGGCGCGCTTGCCACCCTTTTTCGCACCACCGCGTCGGCCACGACCACGGCCACGGCCGCGGCTTCGCCCGCCCCGCTCTCGCCCGCGGGAAGAACGGTCTCGCCCGCGTCTGCTGCGGCCACGGCGACTGCGCCCCCGTCCGCGCTTCATCGCTTCGGTCTCGTCCTCGGCGACCTCGGCCTCCTCGGCCTCCTCGTCGCTTTCCTCTTCTTCCTCATCTTCTGCACCGCTCTCGATATGTTCCTTGAGCTTCATGGCGTTCTTGATCGCCGTGGTACAGCAATAGCGCGAGCAGTAGCTCTTGGCCTGACCGCGCGCCCCGGCGCAGAGAATGAACGCGACCTTTTCGAGGTCGTCGGGGAGTGTATCGTTCTGGAACATCTCCTCCAGCTCGGTGAGCGTGACCACGCGGTCGTATTCGTCGTAGCCGTAAAGTCCGTGCGGTTTGTATTCCTGATGGCCGGTGGCGACGATGATGGTGCCCACGGAGAGGGCTTCGTCCTCGCCGTCGTGGTCGACGATACAGTTGTAGTTCCCGATGAACCCGTCGAGCGTTTTGAGCTGCGAGTTCGTATAGATCGAGAGGTTGTCGGCGTTCTCTGCCTTCTCGATGAGCGGCTCGAGCATCTCCGATGCCGGTTTCATGTTCTGGTAGAGGGTGGAGAGCTTGCGTACGAACCCGCCGAGCTCCGGCTCCTTCTCGATGAGATAGGTCTGAAGGCCTTGCTTTGCGATCGAGATGGCGGCAGTGAGCCCAGTGACGCCACCGCCGACGACCATAGCGCTCTTGACGACGTCAACCTTGATCTCCTGTTTCGGCTCGAGTCTGATCGCGCGTGCGACGCCCATCCGGACGAGGTCCTTCGCCTTGCGTGTGGCCGCGGCACCCTGCTTCATGTGTACCCATGAGCACTGCTCGCGGATATTGACGAAGGTGAAGAGGTATTTGTTCAGTCCCGCTTCTTCACATGCGCTCCGAAAGAGCGGCTCGTGCGTCCGCGGCGTACATGATGCGACGATAACGCGATTGAGATCGTGCTCGCGGATCGCGTCCTTGATCGCGGTGAGCCCGTCGTCCGCGCATGTGTAGAGATTGCGTTCCGCATGGGCCACATGTGGAAGCGTTGCGACATAGTCGACGACCTCGGGCACATCGACGAAGCCGCCGATATTGACCCCACAGTGGCAGACGAAGACCCCAACGCGCGGCTCTTCGTATTCTTTGGCTACCGTGGCGGCTGTGTCCGCGTCCGGTTCCGGTGTCTGTCCCTCGATGACCTCCGGTGTTTGTTCTGCCATGTTCACGCACCTCCGTAGATGATCTCAGCGGCACCAGCCGCCGCACCGCTCGCCTGCGCCACGCTTTCGGGAATATCCATCGGTTCAGCGCAATACCCGGCGATGAAGACGCCGCGTCGGGTCGTTTCGGTTGGATGGAAGATGTTCGCGCCACACTCGAAGAACCCGAACTGGTCCTGGTCGATGCCGAGCACCTCGGCGAGGGCCTTGGTCCCTTCCGACGGTACAAGGGTGGTTGCGAGCACGACCATATCGACCTCCTTTTTCTCCGGCCGCCCCGCCACATCGTAGACGACGATGGGGTTGTTGTTCTCGGGATTGTTCTCGACGGTAGCGTCGGAGTTGATGTAGGTCACCTTATAATCGCGCTTGGCGCGCTCGGTGTATTCGAAGAAGCCCTTGCCGAATGCGCGGAGGTCCTTGTAGAAGATGAAGGACTCGATATCGTCGTGATGCTCGTTGGCGAGCAGCGCCTCCTTCGTTGCGTGCATACAGCATACGGAGCAACAGTAGTCGTGTCCCAGTTGCGGGTTGCGCGATCCGACGCACTGGATGAACCCGATCCTCTTGGGCCGCTCGCCGTCGGAGCGGCGTTGGAGATGGCCGCCGGTGGGGCCGGAAGCCGATATAAGCCGCTCGAACTCCATGGCGGTGTAGATATTGGGATATTTCCCATAGCCGTACTCGGTGGCTCCCGAGGGGTCCCATACATCGAACCCCGTGGCGAGGATGATCGCCTCGACATTCAGTTTCTCATAGCGGTCTTCCATGTCGTGAACGATGGCGTCCGGCTCGCATGCCTTGACGCATTCCATACATTCACAGCACCCGCCACAACTGAGACAGCGTCCCGCCTCGCGGATCGCTTCTTCTTCGGTATAGCCGATGGCGACCTCCTCAAAACATGTCATACGATCCTCGGCGCAGACCTTGTTGATCATGGTGCGCTCCGTTTCTGGATACTGGCCGTGTTCGACGATATCCTCATATGTCGAGATATAGCCGAGATCGACGCCGCATGTCGCGATAGGCTCACCGCGGAGATAGAGATCGATATTGTCCGCCGCGATATTGCCCTGCGCGATGGCCTCGATCACCGACGACGGGCCGCTGACGACGTCGCCGCCGGCGAAGACGCCCTCGACCGAGGTCACGCCGCTGCATGAATCGACTTCGATGGTGTTCCACTTCGTCGTTTCGATACCGGCTTCGGGCGTGATGAGATCGAGTTGCGGTTGCTGGCTGATGGCGGGGATCACCGTATCGAACTCGAGCGTATATTCGGACCCCTCGATCGGAATGGGCCGTCGCCGACCGGACTCGTCCGGTTCGCCGAGCTCCATACGCAGCATTTCGAGCCCGGTGACCGTCCCGTCCTCGCCGAGGATACGCTTGGGCGAGGTGAGGAACTCGATCTTGATGCCCTCTTCCTTCGCTTCTTCGATCTCTTCTTCGCTCGCCGGCATCTCGTTATAGGTCCGCCGATAGAGGATGGTCACATCTTTCCCGAGCCGTGTTGCGACCCTGGCGGAGTCCATGGCCGAATTACCGCCGCCGATCACTGCGACCTTCTCGCCGAGCCCACCGACACTCTCGAGGTCGTCGTTGTGATACGCTCGGAGGAACTCGACGCCGCCCATGACGCCATTGAGGTCTTCGCCTTCGATGTTGAGCCGATAGCTCTTCCAGGCTCCCACGGCAATGAAAATCGCATCGTGATCCGCTTGCAATTGCTCCAGTGTGATGTCGTCGCCCACGCGTACGCCGCTTTTCATGTCGATGCCCGCGGAGGTGATCGCATCGATGTCGTAATTGAGGATATCGCGTGGGAGGCGATACTCGGGGATACCGTAGGCCATCATCCCACCGGGGTTCTCGTTCTCGTCATAGATCGTGGGGGAATGGCCTTTCAATGCGAGTCGGTACGCTGCGGCGAGCCCCGCCGGTCCGGCGCCGACGATTGCGACCTTGTCCCCGTCCCGTTCGACCTCGGGAATCTCGTAACCGTCGTGCTCGCGTGCCCAGTCCGCGATATAGCGTTTCAGGTGGGCGATGGCCACGGGTGAGTCGATCTCTTTACGGTTGCATTCGCTCTCGCATGGGTGCATACAAATACGGCCGCAGATCCCGGGGAGCGGGTTCGTCTCCATCTCGAGCGCCAGCGCCTCTTTGTATTTCTTCTGCGTGATGAGTTGCACATATCCCTGCGCGTTAACCCCGGCGGGACATGCGGAACGACACGGTGCGGTACCGATCTTATCGATCACCGCGACCCGAGGGACCGCCTGCAGGAACGGGAGATAGATCGCATGCCGGGTACCCAGATTTTCGTTGAAGGAGTCGAGGAACGTCGTCGGGCAAACGTCGAAACAGTCACCGCAGCCGGTACATTTATCGAGGTCCACATAGCGGGCTTTATGTCTCACCGTCACTTCGAAATCACCAGCCTCACCTTCGACCGAGTCTAGCTCACTATAGGTCATGACGTCGATGTTCGGATGACTATAGCAATCCGCCATTTTTGGCGCGAGAATACAGATCGAACAATCGTTCGTCGGGAACGTCTTGTCCAACTGCGCCATCCGACCGCCGATGCTCGGATTACGCTCCACAAGTTTGACGTCGACACCTTTATCGGCAAGGTCCAAAGCTGCCTGGATCCCGGCGATACCTCCTCCAATTACAAGCACTTTCTTGTCCATTTGTTTACCTCCACGGGGACGGTCCAGTTCTCATCGATCTGATGCCCAGACTGGGTGCCGTCCCATTGATATGAAGCAATTACTTCACTATGTAATAATGTGTGATCATGGGAGCAATGGGATTGAGATATTAAAGTCTTTAGTTCGGCCCGGAAGTCGGGGCACTTCCCGCCCAGTCCAGCATGGTACAGTAATTTAATAAACACCGTTAAAAGTATTCGATCATGCGCACACCGCACAGCAGTCGCACGCCCACAAATAGTCGATGGAAAACATGGCCCGGGATGGGGGTGGTGCGGCCGGAGGGATGTTCGAGTGCGCACAATCTATAAGTGGCATTATCGACATCCGACCTCTCCACAAGGCTCATTCCATTCAAAGAGTTAAATATTTAGATTTTTGCCAAAAAATGTATTAATTAGGTGCTCTACCTGGAATGAGCCCCACTAACTGTTCTAACAATTGAATGAATGATGTCATATCGTATCGTTTGAGTGAGTGAGTGATAATAATGATCGGAGAACTACCCGACCCCATGCTGCAGGCGATGCCCGAAACGCTGCCGATAGAATTCTCGGTGCTCGATGCCGACGATAGGGTGCTGGGATGGAACAAACACGACAGCCGCGTTTTCAAGCGCCCCGAGGCGGTGATCGGTCGCGATGTACGCCCCCTCCCCATCCTTTCATCCAGTGGCGGTCTTATTCGTTCGTCAAATTTCGAGATAGAGGATGGTTGCGGGTATGATCTATGACACGCCCTCATTTGGCCTCGGTCGATCTGAAGAAAGGACCCTTCACTTCATTTCACTTCACTTCACCTTGCTTTACCTTACTTTACCTTGCTTTACCTTACTTTACGGTTCTTGCAACGGGTGGCTTGTGTTCCATGCGATTTGACCAGCTCCTCGGGAAAATAGATCCCCGGCGTGTGCGCAATGGGAGCGAGACGCAATGAGAACGGTACGCTCGTTGGTGGGCTGGATACTGCTGGCGATCATCCCGTTCCTTGGTGTCATGCTGTTCCCACTTTGGGGGAATGTGGTCTTTGCCGAGGATGTCGTTGATCAGTTCATGACGGGCGGTGGGTTCACCATCGTCATGATCATCGGATCCGTGGGGCTTGGCGCCGTGGTGATGGTGCTCCCCTTCAGACTCATTCGCTCGGTGTTCGGCGGTTTGAGGCGAACGAAGGCGCTGCTCGCGCAAGGCCGGCCTGCCACAGCCGTGGTGACGCGGTTGGGCGAGAACAGTATGGGCGGCACCATGCGGATCAATGGGCAGCCAGTGGTGAATCTTGAGGTCGACGTGTATGACCCTGAGCGTGGGGAGCCGTATACGGTGGCGTTCGATACCGTCGTGTCGCAATTGGCACTGCCGCAGGTCCAGCCCGGATGCATACTGGCGGTGGCCGTCGACCGCAAGGACCCACAGAAACTCGCCATCGATTGGCAGCGCGCCCCGCCCCCGGTCACACTGGGAGGAACGGGTGACACTAGCGATGTGGAATATATCCATGAGCGCGGCGAACAGGGATTGGCACGACCGCTCCAGGTGGATAGGAACGCCCCCGGTGAGGATGGAGCTGTGATGGCAACGGTCAGATGGGAGGTCTACCTTTCCCATCAGCGACCGTATATCGTGGAGAAGGAAAAAGCGCTGCCTCGCTCTGCAGTCCATATGCTCGAAGAACGGCTCGGAGTATTGTTCCCGGTGACCGTTCATCCCACTAACCGAGAAAAGATTGTGGTGACTATCGAGGAGCGGTGACGCTCCGCACCGCTCAATTACCGGATCAACGTTTGAAAAGTGCTAAGCTGCAAAGCGGCTCCAAGGGTACATTCCATTCACAAGAGCTAATATTTACATTTTCGCCAAAAAATGTATTAGCTAGGTGCTCTGCCTGGAATGAGCCCCAGGGTCGCGGTGCGCCGGTCGCTTAGACGCGAGTTGGTGCTTTCATGCGAACCGGCTGGGGCCCGCTCCGATCAAATCAATCAAACTCCAGTTCATCGCCGAAATCGAGTTCGTCGTCGAACTCGAGCTCGTCGTCCTCGAGTCCAATATCTGCATCGAGGTCAAGCGTATCTTCCGGTTCTTCGCCCTCGATCGCTTCCGGCTCTTCGATCAGTTCCGCGTCACCGGGCTCAGCGTCCGCAATATCCATTTCGAGTTCTTCTGCGCCTTCTTCCGGTTCTGGTTCGAGGCCAATTTCGAGCTCCTCTTCGAGGCCAGCATCCATCTCCAGCTCCATCTCGGCTTCGGGTTCTTCTTCGGCCTCCGCTTCGGGTTCGAGTTCCTCGCCCTTTTCCAGCGCGATATCCTCGATCTCGGCCTCCGCACCAAGCCCCATGGGCTCTTCCCCCAGCGGGAAATCCTCGGCCTCTGGCACCTCGGCGATCTCCTCTTCCTCGAGCGGCGTTTCTTCCAGCGTCGGCGCGGTCTCCGGTGTCGCCTTACGTCGCAGCAGCATCAAAAGAACGACCACTGCAACGATGACAACGACGATGATGACGATCCATATGATGAAGTTGCCACCGCCGTCCGCCTCCGCCTCTTTGGATAGCTCCCGTTCGCTCTCGCTCAATGTGATCGTTCCCGTATCGGAGAGCGTCTTCGACAGCGTCTTTTCTTCATACCCGCTCTTGGAGAGGGTGATCGTGGCGGGTTCGCCCTTCCATGCTCTGGGGAGCGCGGTGAAGGTCGCGATACCGGTGGCGTTGGTTTGCTCCGACCGTTCCACACCGACCACTTCGAGGGTGACGGTGAGCCCGACGAGCGGTTCGCCGTTCTCGTCGAGGAAGGGGTCGAGGGTGAGCGAGAACTCTTCCGCCGCGCTCTCGACCAATGTCAGTTCGGTGCCGGTAAGCGCGATCGCGCCGTCGGCGGTGAGCGATCTCGTATGCGTCTTCGTCTCATACCCACTCTTGGAAAGGCTCACGGTCACTTCCATCCCCTTTGCCGCGTTGGGGACGCCGGTCAGTGTCGCACTGCCCGATGCATCGGTGGTGGCGGTATAGTCGCTCCCGCCGTAGCTGAGCGTGACGGTGACCCCTGATAGCGCGGCGCCATCCTCGTTTTTGACCGGTCCGATCGTGAGGTCGAAGGTCCCGGGCGCGGGTTCGGCCATGGTGGCGAACGAGAAGGAAAACGGCGTTGCGAACCCGGCGCCGGTACTATCCTTCGCTTCGGTGGATACGCTCACCGTGTAGGTGGTATTGTACGCCAGCGCATCTTGCGGGTTGAGCGTCAGCGTATCCGTGGCCGTATCGTAGGAATGGTTGTACGTCACGGTGATCCCATCGTGGGTGATGGAAACGGCGTCGGCGAGGGTGGCCTCGTCCATTGCTTTGGAGAACTGGAGTGTGATGGTGGTACCGGCGGAGACATTGGTCGCTGCCGGCTCCGGCGTGTGGGTGAGGATAGTGGGTGTGGTGACCAGCGGTTCGCCGGCTGGCAGACCGATGGACGCGTTGTAGTCGCCCCAGCGGGCATGCCCGGTATGCTCCGGCGGGCTGGAGAGGAACTGCGCGGTCTGGTAGCCGTCGACGGTGAGCACTCCCTGCGCGTTGGTGGTCCCGAGCGTGGCGCCGTCGATGACGATGGACGCGCCCTCCACCGGTTCCCCGTCGTTATCGTAGACGCTTACTTGCATGCTCGCATCAGTGGGGTTGATCAGCTGGGTGTAGATGTAATCGCCGGTGGTGCCACCGGAGAGGTAAGTATAGGTGGTGACCGTTCCGTCGTACTGGAGTACGAGCCAGTGCTGTCCCGCGTCGGAATCCGGGATGGAAAAGCCGTCCCCGAGCCGCGTGGCGTTGGGTGAGAGCGTGGTGTTCCCGTCGAGCGTTAGGTTCAGCTCCCCGAGGAGGGCGGGGTCGGTGACGAGCGTGTCGTTATTGTCGTAGACATAGACCTCCACATCGTCCGCGTACGCGTCGCCGTCGTCGTTGGCCACGAGGATATCGAGATAGTAGAACGACTCGTTGCCAGCGTAGCTCTGGAACGGGACGGTGACCATCGCCACCCCGTCGAGGGCGCTGCTGGCACTATTGTCGGTGAGGTTCTCCGCCAGTGCGGCATCCACGAGGATGGCGCGGTGCTGGCCGGGGTCGAGGTCTTTTGCGACCAGCGAGCCGTTGGCGTCGGTGGTTCCGTAGTGATCGCCGTCGATATAGACTTCCAGCCCCGCGATGGGCGCTTCGGTGGCGTTGTATGCGAGGAGCTCGACATCGTCGACGACGCCGTCGTCATCGAGCGCAAGCTCCATGGCCTCGGCATAGATGAACCGCCCGCCGCGGCCTTCGGAATAGAACCGCGCGTGGCCGAAGTACCGCGCGCCGTCCTCGTCTATCCAGAGGACGGTGACCTCAACCCAACCGCGCCGGAGGTTGTAATGGGTGAAGGAACCATCAGCGCCGATGGTGCCGACCCAATGTCGGTTGAAGAAGACTTTCGCGTGCAGCGGGATAGAGCCGTTCCGGTCCGATGCACGGATCACGACATCGTTGAGCCGCGAGGTATTATCCGGCGCATCGATGGTCGCGGGCGCGTCGAATACGGTGGCCTCCACATCGAGATAGTTCTCATTTTGGCCCTGGGAATAGAACCGCTCTCGCGCGCGGAGGTTCCACTTGAGCGCGTCGGCGTGGTGCCATCCCGGCGGATTGTCGATGACGACGAGCGTGCCGTTGGCGGTGGTGCGCCCAATGAAGTGCCGGTCGATGAGGATGCGCGCGCCCGCCACCGGCTCGTCGTTGCGGTCCAATACGACGAACCGTACGTCGTTGCGATAGCCGTCGTCCTGCGCGGCGAAGACATAGGCGTCGAGGCTGATGAACGCGCCGCCGTCGCCTTCGGAATAGAACCGGGCATGACCGCGTTTCACGGGAAGGGTGCTGTTATCGATGACGAGGACATTGTGATACCCGCGCCTGATATTGTGTTCGACGAGATAGCCGTCGGCGTTGGTGCGCCCGACGAACCGATGGTCGATGAACACGTCGATCGAGACCGGTTGCGTGGCGTTCACCGCGTCCTGCGCTTCGTCCACCTGGTAGGCGAAGATGCGCACGTCGTTGCGCGTGGTGCCGTTATCGGCGTCGAACACGAACGCCTCGACATAGACATAGTCGCCGCCGACCCCCTCGGAGCGGAAGGTGGTATGCGCCATGAGCGGGGGCATATCGGACGCGCCGGTGGGAAGGAGCGCGATACCGCGGTGCCGCCCGGCCGGGACATCCTTCGCGATGAGCGTGCCGTTTGCGTCGGTGCGCCCGACCTCTGTTTCGTCGATGACGATGCGCGCACCGCCGATGGGTGTGAGCGCGCCGTCGGCATTGGGGTCTGAGCGTTGGACGAGGAACCGCACATCGTTCTTCCATTGGTCGCCATCGGCGGCATCGGAGAAGACGAGCGCCTCGATGGTCACATATCCCTCGCCGGTGCCCGGCGAATAGAAATGGGTCTCGGCGCGGAGCTGGCCGACCCATGCGGTGACGCGATGGAGCCCCTGTGCGGTATTGTTCATGAGCAGCTTGCCGTTGGCGTCGGTGCGTCCGACGAAATGGCCGTTGAAATAGACCTCGCCGCCGGCGATCGGGGACCGGTTCGATGCTGGCTCGATACGATAGAGCCTGATCAACGCGTCGTTGCGGGTGGTGCCGTTATCGGCGTTGAGGAGGAGCGCCTCCACCCCGATGAGGTGTGCGGCGGGGCCATCGGCGTAGAACCGCGTGGCCGCCTCCTGCTGGCCATAGAGCGCTTTGACCGTATGGACGCCGGCGGGGAGATCGAGCTTCGTGACCGTCCCGGAAAGATCGGTGCGCCCGACGAACCGTCCGTCGAGATAGACCGGTGCGCCGGTGAGGACGGTCTGGTTCCCGTCCTCATCCAGCCGGTACACCACGATCTTTACATCATTCTTGAGGCGGCCCCGTGCGGCGAATGCGAACGCTTCGACATAGAGCCCCGCACCGCCGGTACCTTCGGAATAGAACTGGCGCGCGGCGCGTACTTCATTGTACTGCGCGTTCGCATCATTACCACCATTGGATTGGAAGATGAAGAACAGCTCTGCGAGGTGCATGCCCTTGGTGGTGTTCTCGACGATGAGGATGCCCTGCGCGTCGGTCCTGCCGTTAAAAACTCGGTCGATATAGATATCCGCGCCGCGGACGCGGTTTTCGGTGCCGTTGGGGTGGACGATGGTGGCAACGAGTTTCACGTCGTCGCGGTACCCGTCGCGGTCGATATCGAGGAGGAACGCGTCGAGGAAGACGCCTTTCCCTTCGGTCCTGAACTCGGCGCGTGCGAGGAGCGGCGGCTCGCCGGCGAAGGCAGGTCGCGGGTCGTAATAATGGATCGTTGTGATATGGTGCCCCGCGGCGAGGTCGCGTTTGACGACGGTGCCGTTGGCGTCGGTGCGTCCGACGAAGCGTCCGTCGATGTAGACCTCGGCGTCGGGGAGCGGCTGTGGCTGTGCGTCCGTCCCCGTCCCCGTCCCCGTGCTGGGGTCGAGGAGTGCGCTGGCGTAGATTTTGACATCATCCTTCAGCCCGTCGTCGTCTGCGTCGAACACGAGCGCCTCGACGAAGACGACGCGACCGCCGCGCCCCTGGGAGAAGAACGCGGTACGCCCGACGAGCACCATGCCGTTCTGGAGCGTGAACACGATCTCGGCGTGGTGTCGTCCGCGTACGATATCGGGAACGATCACCGATCCGTTTTGGGATTGGGGATGGTCCGATGCGCCGGTGGTGCCGATGTATTTACCGTCGATATAGACCTCGCCGCCGTTGAGCGGTCGGGTGTGCTCGAGCGTATCGTTGCTGGCGGGTGCGCCGCCGACAATGCCGTAGGCGTAGATCTCTGCATCGTCATGGTAGCCGTCGCCGTCGAGGTCGTGAAGGAATGTCTTGGCGTAGACGAACTGCTCGCCGGGGCGTTTGATGAAGAATTCGCGTTTGACGACGACCGTCTCGTTCTCTGCGGCGATCTCGGACTGGTTGGCGGGATGGAAATACGCCCGTGCCAGGTGGAATCCAGTGGTGAGGTCATACACGGTTACGCTCCCGTTGGCGTCGGTGTGCCCGACGAACCGATCGTCGATGTAGACCGCACCGTCCGGGACCGGTGTGACATTATGGAGCTGGGCCGGGTCGGACAATCTGAACGCGTGGATGCGCACATCGTCGCGGATGCCATCGGCATGGTCTTCTGCCGCAAATATGTCGATCTTGAGGAAGATGAAGGTCTCGTTGGCGCCCACGGAGTAGAAGTGTGTCTCGCCCTTGAGCGGATACGGCCCATGGGTGGGATAGACGCCGACGACATGGTGGAAGCCTACCGGCGTATCGTAGACGGTGAGCGTGCCGTTGGGATCGGTGACGCCGACGAGGCGGTCGTCGATGAAGATGCGCACGCCTTCGAGCAGCGTCTCGTTACGGGTGCCGTTCCCCTCGTTATCGAGAGTGGGTGCGACCTTCGTCGCGGTGACGCGCACATCGTTATAGTACCCGTCGCCGTCCGCATCGTCGGCGAAGATCTCGGCCTCCAGCGCGATATAGCGCTCGCCGTTGCCTTCGGAGAAGAACTCCGCCTCGCCGCGGAGATGGCGGTATAGCACCGTGACGCGGTGCGGCCCGCCGGGGGTATCGAAGAGGACCAGTGTGCCGTTGGCGTCGGTAACGCCCAGCTCGCGATCGTCGATCAAGACCGTGGCGTTCTCGAGCGCTCGGACGGCGCCGTCAGCGCAGTGGAGCGTGGCGATGATCCGGACATCGTTGCGGAAGGGCTGATCGTCGTCCTCGGCGTCGAAGAGAAGTGTTTGGACCTCGATATGCTGTCCGCCGCGCCCTTCGGAAAAGAACTCGGCGAACCCGCGAAGGACGACGGTCGCCTCCTCGGTCGTATTGGTGTCGTTCCCGACGGTGTGGGTGAACCGTTTCTCCACCTTCACCCGATGCATCCCGAGTGGGAGGTCGAGCGAGCGGAGCGCGCCGTTTGGACCGGTGCGACCCACTTGGATGCCGTCGATGAACACTGCGGCGTCGCCGACGGGCGAGCCGTCCTCGAAGTGCGCGTTCACGATGACATCGTCGCGATGCGCGTCGCCGTCCTCGTCGAAGAGCTGGGTGCGCACGACGAGGTAGGGAAGCCCTTCGCCCTCGGAGCGGAACTGGAACTGCTGGCTGAAGCGGTTATTTTTCACCACGCGGCCGCGGTATTCGCCCGCCGGCGCGTTACGCCAGAGCCAGTGCCCGTGGGCGTTAGTTTTACCCCGGAACTGACCGTCGATGAATATATCGGCGTGCGGCACCGGATGGTCGTCCTCGTCGGTGGCGTGGAGCCAGACATCGTCGAAGAACCCGTCGTGGTCGTAATCGCGGATGAAGACCTTGACGAAGAGCTGCGGGCGGTCCGGCGGTCCGCGGAGGAATACCCGCGCCTGGCCGTGGGCGCTGTCGGTGTATGCGTCGAGGTGATGCCAGCCGGGCGCCACCGGGTAGAGCGTGACGGTGCCGTTCTCGTCGGTATCGTTCATACGGACCCCGTCGAGATAGACCGATGCATTGGGCACTGGTGCGCCGGTGTGATCGAACACGGTGAGCCGTACGGCGTTGATATCGCCGTCGTGATGCATATCGAACACGAACGGCCGAAGCCAGAGCGCATTGGGGCCGGCGACGAAGAGTTCGGATTCTGCGGTGAAGTTCTGCCACATGGCGTCGAGGGTGTGCAGTCCGTGGGTGAGGTCGAGGATGCGCAGCGTCCCGTTCGCGTCGGTCTCGCCGACATATTCGTCGTCGAGGTAGACCGCGGCCTCTGCGACGGGTGTGATATAATCCTCGAGATGCTGTGGGTCGCTCTGCGCGGTGAATTGGTAATGATGGACCCGAACCATGAGGTCGTTCTTTTCGGGTGTGGTGTTCTCGGGTGTGGTGTTCTCGCCGGTCTCGTTATAGAGGTAGTGCTGGATGAATATGCCCTCGCCGATGCCGATGACGGCGATCTCGTGCACGGGGCTCTGGAGCCCGTTCCATATTGCGAACACTCGATGCCGGCCGGGTGCAGCGTGGGTCTCGATGGCGCCGTGCGCGTCGGTGAGCCCGACGAAGAGCGTGTCGATGAATAGCTGCGCATGCGGCACCGGCCGCTCGTCCTGGTCGATGACTACGACGCTGACATTGGTGTTCTCGACGAGCGTGACGAGATCGATGAACCCGACACCGGTCTCGGTAATCTTGAACGGCGCACGCGTGTTGAGCTGCAATCCCGTATCATCGGTGTATTCGATCAGCGCCTCGTACTGGCCGGCGGGGAGGTCCTTGATCATGGCGACCCCGTGCGCATCGGTGCGCGCCGCCAGTTGGTTCTGGAGGTAGACGAACGCGTGCGGGAGCGGTCGATCGTGATGGTCGCGGACGACGATCTCCACATCGTTCATGCGATTGTCGCGGTCGAGGGCGCGGACGAACGCCTCGGCCCAGATGAACGGTTCGCCCGTCCCCTCGCTCTTGATGGTGAATGTATATCGGTATTTCTCGCTGTCGGTGTCGACCCAGACGATCTCGAACTCGTAGCGTCCTGCGTCGAGGTCGAGGACGGAGAGGTTGCCCTGCGCGTCGGTGCGGCCCCGGACGGTGCCGCGATGGTCGAGGAGGGTCGCGTTCGGGACCGGGTCGTCGGTGGAGTTGAAGAGATGGAGGAAGAGGTCGTCGCGGTAGGTGTCGCCGTCGATATCGAGCATGAGGTGGCGCGCGTAGATATAGTCGTCGCCGGCGCCGTAGGAACCGAAGTGCTCGGTCCGGTTCCAGAACGCGTTATTCTCGTCGTCGAACCAGACCGCTTCGATATTGTA
>CAZSUE010000033.1:0-15172 GCA_964609045.1 uncultured archaeon
CGTTCCCCCGTTCCCCAGTTCCCCAACCCCCTCCCAAAGCAAACTATTAATCGGATCGTGCATGTTGCATAGACCATGACAGGGCAGCGTTCGTCGACCCGCACCTCATCCTGGCCGCGACGGCTTCGGATCAAATTTAAGGATGGGCTCATCACCCTCCGCAGTTCGGTCACGCTCAAGGTCTTTCTCATGTGCCTCGTCGTCTATTTCGTCTTTTCCGTCGTTTATGCCCACTATGAGCAGATATCGGTCTTTAAAGCGCTCTTTTTCGTCTTCCTCGGACTGCTTAGCGAATACGGCGCATCACCGGAGACGCCGCACGGGTATATCGCGATCCTCGTCGTCATGGCCGCGGGCATCCTTCTTCTCGCCGTACTGATCAGTGAGGTCTCCAGTTATTTTGTCAACGCGCTGCTCTCGCAGAACCGGTTCAAGATCAAGACGCGGTTCTGGGACCGTGGCCATATCCTCATCTGCGGCACGAACTCGAAGCTTTCCGGCATCCTCGACGAGCTGCGCTCCGAGGACCTCGATAAGCGATCCTGGCGAACGGTGGTGGTCCTCGCGCCCGATGTCGCCGAATATACCGTGTCCAGTTCGCGGCTCAAGAAACGTGTGATCGGGATCGAAGGCGATCCACTCCGCTTCGAAGACCTCAAGCGTGCCGGGCTCGAGCGCGTCAGCAGCGTCGTGCTCCTCTCGAACGAAGAGAAACAGACGAAGAAACGGCTCTATGGCGATACGAACACGATCCTCATCTATAACACGATCTTCAACTATCTCAAGAATACGAACACGGAACTGGTCCGTGATTCGATCCATATCGTTATCGAGTTTCTCGAGGACGATATCAACCTCCTCCCGTTCGGTGGTGCATGCGTCGACCAGCCGGAGGTCTATTCCGTGCAGGTCCCGGGCAAGCCCACGCGGCTCATCATCGAGCCGGTCTATCTCGAGAAGATGCCGAACTATCTCTTCGTCCAGTCACTCTTCTGCATCGAGCTCAACGAGATCGTCCAGCGGCTTCTCTCCACGCAGTTCTCCGATTCGAACGAGTTCTACTATCTCCCCGTCCCCGAGCGCGCGGTGGGCAGACCGTTCTTTACGGTGGAGGAGGCCGCGCTGGAGACGAACTGTACCGCCGTGGGGGTGCTCCGGAACGATAACGGAAAGATGCGGTTCATCCTCAACCCGACGAACGCCGATGCGGCGCGGCTCCATACGGACGATCAGATCGTCATCAGCTCCTACAACGAGCAAGGAATGGATGAGGTGGGAACCGTGCTCCAACGGGTCCTCGACGAGGGTCCCATGGCGGACCGTGCGCCGGACCATGTGGAGCCGGCGAAAAAGAAACGGCCCATGCCGTTCTCCAAACTCGTCATCTGTAACTGGCATCGCGACCAGATCAAGGACATCCTCAAAGAACTGGTCAAGATCGTGGGATGTTTCGATCATAACTCCTTCGAGGTGCTGATCCTCTCCTCCATCGCCGAGGGGCGGCTCGAACGCGGTATCGCCGCGATCACGCGCACCATCGAACGCGAGCTCGACCAACCGGTGCCCTTTACGGTGGAAGGGCGCCAGCTCGTCGATCCGTTCCGTCTCCGCAGCCTGATCGAGAGCGGCATCACCGCCGACGCCAAGAACGATCTTCGGATCATGGTCCTTTCCGAGGAGGCCACTGGCGACGAGAACCCGGATCGGAAAACGCTCTATCAAGCGCTCCTCATCGAGAACAAGATCTCGCAGGAGATCGTCACCGCCGTCGAGGTGTTCGAGTCGCGGAATTACGAGTATTTCAAGAATACCTCGATCGACGTCGTGGTCTCGATCAACGATTTCTCCGAGAAGCTCATCGCGCAGGCGATCCTCAAGCCCTACATCACGCTGATCTTCCGCAATCTCCTCTCGTTCTCCGCACGATCGAACGAGTTCTATCTCCGGCCGATCCCCGCGCGGTTCCTGAACCGCCCATTATACACATTCATCGCCGCGCTCATCGGCTATCCCGTCATCTTTCTTGCACACGGTCGCCCCAACGCGGACGGCGAGTACGATATCACGATCAACCCCAAACTGGACGGTGAAGCATACGACACCTCGTTCATCACTTACCCGCGGGTCAACCGCGGCGATGAGGTGCAAGCTGGCGATGTGGCGTTCCTCGTCTCCTATACACCCGCGCTCGTGGACGCGGTGCTGGAACAAATCGGTAACGGCGGCGAGCAGGCAAAAGCGCCATAACCAACGCCGGTGCTCATAATTCTCGGGGCGTGATGATAGCGCTGCCTTTTTTTCATATTTTGAAGGGGGTCGCACCGGATCATCCGGATCATCCGGATCATACGAACGGAACGAATGCCACGAATGGAACGAATGCAGCGAGATCGGTAAAGAGTAAAAACCGCGCTGAGCGGCCCGGCCACTTGTAACCTCGGGCCCGACCAACGACCAACGACCGACGACCGACGGGTTCCTCTTCTCTGTCCTTCATGCCAGTTCAGTGGTCGACATTGGTCCCGCATTCGGTACAGAACTGCGCATCGGCATCGAGCTTGTTGCCGCAGTTGGTACAGAAGATATAGTTACCGAACGCATCGCCGCCTTCAGCCTCCATCTTGGCCTCGTCATCGTCATCGTCATCGTCATCGTCCTCAGCTTCCGCGAGCGCCGCTGGCTCCTCCTCTTCGAACCGCTCGCCGCATTCGGTACAGAACAATGCATCGATCTCGAGCTTGTTGCCGCAGTTGGTACAGAACTTGTACTGACCGATCGCGGTACCTTCGGGCTCCTCGGCACGCTTCGCTTTGCGTTTGCGCCGCCGCCGTCCCATCTCGTCTCCCTCTCCCGGCGCAGCGGGTGCTGTTTCATCGCCTTCTTCCGCTTCTTCCGCTTCGCCAGCGTCTCCCGCGCTGGGGCCACGCCATGCCGAGGTGGTGAGGAACTCCACGAGGTCCTCGGGCAGCTCATCGGCGAGCGCCTCCTCGTCGAGCGTCGTGTGCTTCGTCACGAGCCATCGGAGTTTCATCGTTTGCGCTTTCTCGTACACATCGGGACAGAGGAGCACGAACTGGCCGGTCTTGAGCGTCGGGAGCTGCCCCAAAATATGGTCCGCCTCCATGGGCGAGATGGACGAGAGGATATGCTTGACCTTATTGAGGTCCTGGCGCGTCATCATCCGCCCGAGGCCCCAGGTGTTCGCCTGCGCCATTGCCTTATAATCCACATCGGCGATGTTCTGGGTGCACATGAGGCACGAGACGCCGTATTTCCGTGCTTGCTTGAAGAGAAGCTTGAGCACATTCTTCGCCGGCGGGTTATAGGGGTGCGGTGGGAGATAGGGTGCGACCTCGTCCACATAGAAGAAGAGCTGCGCTTCCTGAGACGGGTGCTTCAGCATCCAGTTATAGATCTCGTTGCCCACCATGGCGATGAAGAACTGTTTGTACTTCTCGCTGGTGAGCGTATTGAGGTAGATGATATTGATCGGGACCTTCCCCTCTTCCATGGGCGTGAGGAACATGTCGATATCCACCGGCGACCCGAACTGGAAGATGAGCTTCTGGACACCGACCGAGAGATAGCGCACATTCTTCGACAGTTTCCTCCGCTTTTTGCGCGTGATGAAATTTTCGTAATCGTCGATATTGATATCTTCTGGCTTCGCGATATAGTTCGCGAGCGCGACGAAATCGTCGATCGGTTTCTTATGGTCCCACGCCGTCTCGAGCACATGGTAGAGGAAGGTACGCGCGGTCCGCCCCTCGTCGGAATTCGGTTTGTAGCCGAGGATGGTCACCAAGCTATTGGAGACGAGGTCGAGCGCGCGGATGACCTCTTCGGTGTTCATCTCTTTCGGCGGCACCTTCAGCGGGTTGATGGAGAGCGGCACGCCCTTCGACGACGCGGGGGTAAAGATCCGTACCTCCGCCTTTTGCTTGAAATCCTCGAGGATCGCAAGATCGGTGCCCTTTTTTGCCACCTCCTCCGGGTCGCCGGGGATGACGAGCGACGCGAGGTCGCCCTGCGGATCGATGATCACCGACGGCACCCCGAGCCGAGTCACTTCCTCGGCGATACATTTGCCGAACACGGTCTTGCCCGACCCCGATGCACCGAGCGCGACGAAATGGCGTTTGAGAACGGACGGTGGCAACTCCACTTGCTCGTCGTGGAAGGTCCGGCCGAGGACGAGCACCTTTTTGGCCGGTTCTTCCACATCCGCGCCTGCCGCTTCCATTTCCTCCCCCTCTATTCCCTCCGCGGTTTCCTCCTCTTTTTCCTCGCCGGTTTCCATATTTTTTTCCGCGCCTTCATCGCGGGTCAGCTCTTCATCGGCGGCAATAAGAGCAACTGCTTCACTTTCCACATCTGTTTCCATTGGCTCGTCGTGCGCACCGTTATCGGCCGCAACCGCCGCATCTTCCGGCGTGGTATCGGTCGCCTCGTCCCATTCGAAGAGTTCCGCTTCTTCCTCATCTTCCGGTCGCGCATCCTCGGGGGAGATGGTCGATCGGTCTGCATTTTCATCCTCGGGCTCATCGGTCTGGTCCATTGCGAGATAGGCCCCGCAATTGCGACAGAATTTTGCTCCCTTCGCATTGGTGGTGCCGCATTCGTTACATTCGATCTTCATGCCATCCCTCGGCTCGGCTCGGTTCGGTTCGGTTCGCTCAACGCGGTCGGTTCCAGTATCAGTATCAGTATCAGTATCAGCATCAGGGTCAGTACCAGCATCAATAGCGGTATTGGTGTGGGTGCACGTATCGGTTAGCATCGCGAGTCGTATCTCTATCGGCACCAACAATACGATGGTCGGTGAGCACCGCTGGGCGTTCAGCGTCGGCAGCATGAGGCATTTCCTATGCATTGGGGGAACGCCGTCCCAGCTCACCAACGCTATGGCGAAGAGGCATCGCCGTATTTGTGCATTTCCCGTCCATTCCTTCGCCGTGCAGTCCGTTCGTGCTCGATCATCCCTATATCCGCTAGAGATCGTGAGCGCGCCGTATACGCCAGCATACTACTGA
The DNA here is from genome assembly GCA_964609045.1 of uncultured archaeon. Lineage (GTDB taxonomy): Archaea > Thermoplasmatota > Penumbrarchaeia > CAZSUE01 > CAZSUE01 > CAZSUE01. Next base: position 5,034 of record CAZSUE010000033.1, read on the forward strand.
TCGAGAGGCACTGCTCTGTGAAAAGTATGGGGCTGGGCTCCATGCCGGATGCACCGCTCGTAAAAAACATCGGGGGGCGGCCTCATTCCCCAGTTCCCCAACCCCCAGTGGCCTCCCCAGTGGCTTCTTCCCGCTCCCCGCACACCGCACACCGCTAACCGCTCCCCGCTCCTTAGTCCACCTTCGTGCCGCATTTCCCGCAGAACATGAACCCGTCCGGCACCGGCGTCTTACATTGTGGACAGATTCGTTCAAGCTTGGTACCGCACTTCCCACAGAACCTAAACCCCGGCGGTATCGTCGCGCCGCAGTTGCGACAGATCCGCATATCGTCCTCATCGGTCGCGGCACCGGTCGGCTTTTCGGTGCCAGTATCGGACGGGGCGCTCCCAAGTGCGTCCGCCGCTTTCTCGGTTCCACTCTCACTCTCGTCGACTTCCCATTCCACCACCGCCTCGACCGCTGCGGTCCCCGGCGGTGCCCCCTCCACTCCTGGCTCGGCGCCGGCCTCTCGCGCGGTCGACGGCTCTTCCCACTCGATCTCGAACGCCTCATCCACGGTGGGCGGCGTCTCAGCGCTCCGCGTACCGACGGCCGAGGGTTCCACATCCGAAGGCTCATCTGCCCTGCCGATGATCCGTTCGGCCTTCTGGATATATCCTTTCGCGCGCCGGAACGCACCGCTATCGAGGAGGAACCGCGCCTCATCGATCAGCCCGCCCGCCGTGTGCGCCTCAGGGATAGATTGTCGCCGCGCGTTCAACCGCTCGCGCGCCGCTTCGATCTCGGAAAGGATCCGTTTATAGTTCCGCTTGACCTTCTCGATGAGTATCTTCGCCCGGGTGGCGCGCTCCTCGGCCGCCTTGGGGTCGTGCTCGAGCATATCCATCGCGTCGAGGAGGAACCCCTCCGCCCGCGATACATCTTGGATCCCGGCGATGCCCATGGTATCGATGGTCTCGCGCAGCCGGTCGATCTCGGACTTCGCTCTCGTATACGCCGCGGAGTTCCGGATGGTCAGTCGACTGAGCCGCTCCTCCAGCGCGTCGGCGTTCTTCCGCACCGTCTCGTACTGCTTCTTTTTTAACGCCTCGCGCGAGGCGCGGAGCGTCCGTGCCGCCTCCTTCACATCCACATCATGCTGCCGCGCGTCGGTGATGAGATCCTCCATCATCTGGATCTTCTTTCGCGCCATCCTGATGAGGTGCTTCCGTTCCGCTTTCTTCGCAGAGCGTCTCGCCTTCTCGCCGTACGAATAGGCCGAATCCGCGTCACCCTCGGCGAGTGCTTCATCAGCGAGCCGCACCAGCTTTTCCACCACCGATGTCGAGACGCCGCGGGACTTGACCGCTTTGATCTCCTCACGCGCCGCTTTGAGCGCTTTCTCGGCGCGTGCGGCCTTCCGGCGCCGGCTCCGCTCCGCTTCGATCTTTTCCAGCTCGTCAGCGCGCGCGTCGATGTCAAAGAGCATTTCCAATGCGGCGCGATACCGATCTTGCTTCAAACACTGGACGGTGCGTTTGAGATCCACTTCGAGCTCGGCCACATCCACATCGCGGTTCTTGAGACGCTTCACACGTTTCTGCACGGGCGGCGTTTGTTCCAGCGCATGATCCTTCAGCGCCTCGTCCACCGCGTACCGGATCGATTTGACCGACTCTGCGCCGCCCCGATAATCGCGGTTCGAGAAGGCGTCGGAGGCGCGTTCCATCTTCGTTTCCAGCTCATCGGTGACGATCCCGTACTTCGTCACCTCCTCCAGCTGGTGTGTGATATCGTCGAGGATGGAGGAATAGACGATGGGGTTCTCGATGAAATAGAGCGTATTATGCTCCGATGCGACCATGATATCGGTCCCTTCCGGGGTGATCGCCATGGCGCTCACCGCGCCGTCAAGGGTCAGATTCGAGATGTAGCGACCATGCCGCGTGACGAGATAGATATTACCATCGTTCGACCCGATGAGGATATGCTGCCCTTTTTTCGCAACGGCGATGCTCGATATCGGGCCGCGGGAGTCCACTGACCAGAGCAGCATCCCGTTCGTCGCATAGCACAGCACCTTCTTATCGCGGGTGCCGCAGATGATATATTCGTTCGTCGGCGAGATCGCCAGCGATTCGGTGACACTGATGCCGACGTGTTTCCAGAGTATCCGCGAGCGCGCATCGAGGCAATAGATCTCCGCCAGTGAATTCGCCACCAGGTACGAACCGGTGTCGGAGAGCGCGAGGTTCCCAACATCGAACCGAGTGGTATATTTCCAATAAAGGTGCCCGCCTTTCCCGTAAAAGAGGATCGAGGGGCCGGACCCGAGCACGAAGAAGTTCCCGTCATCGGAGATCGCGGCGGTCTGGACGACGGCGGTGGAGCGTTGTTTGAAGATCATCTCGCCCTTCAGCCCGATGATGTAGACATATTTGTTCTCCGACCCAACGACGACATATTTACCCGCATCGGTGTACTCGACACAGCGCACCGGCCGACTCACCGAATGGGCCCAGCATTCGTTTCCTTCGCCGTCGAGACAGAAAACACGCGAGGCGGTGCCGCCGAAGAGATACCCGCCGTTCTGTGCGACCGCGATATCGTTCACCGGTTTCTGGGTCGCAAAATGCCATCGCTCCGCGCCATCACGGTCGAACACATGCACACCGTCATTGGTGGCTGCCGCGAGTGTCGCGCCATCGGTGGCGATCTCTACCGTATTGATCGTCATTCCAAGCGAACGATCCCAGCGCTTGATCTGTGGCATCGGTGTCGCGTTGCGGCCATCGTCGTTGCCCGTCCTCATGTCCCTAACTCCCGTCATGTCCAGCTCGCACGGCGATGACGATGAGAGCGACGACGAACCGGAGAAGGCTGCCGATCGCCAACGCGCGTGGACCGAACGGGTGAAAAATAACCCCTTCCATATTCAAACCTACCGCTCGATATGATCGGACCACACAGGCACTCGCCGGATCCATTCTGCGCTGAAACAGAACGAAACCGTGTGGTGTGATCCGTTCCCGATAGTAGAGGGTGAAAGGGGGAATTGGAGATTACGCTCTCGATATTTAAATGTGAGCGTGGGCCAGAACGCGCCGGTGCGATGTGCGACCGCCGTGCACCGCCCGCCGTGCACCGCTAGCCCGGCAGCGTTCAGACGAAAACGCTTTATCGTCATCGTTCCTTCCCCATCACGGTGATACGATTGCGACGCGCGCTCATGGAGATACTTTGCTGCCCGCTCTGTAAAGGCGACCTCGACCTTGAAGTGACCGAGGAGAACGATGTCGAGATCGTAACCGGTACGCTACGCTGTGAGCACTGCGAAGCGAGCTATCCGATCGAAGATACGATCCCGAACCTCCTCCCGCCGGAGAGAGAACTGGGATCCCGGCAAGAATAGGGTTCGAGGGCAGAACGCAACCACAGCCGCAGCCGCAAGCAGCAGATAATCAATAAGGGAGTGAGAACTGGCTATGTGCGCACGCTCGAACGGTCGTCGCGGGAGACGCGGCGTCCGCAACAAGAGGATGATAAGGGTCGCGCAGGAACGGATCGAGACGCTCTTTTCACTTGCCCAGAGACGTGCCCACGAGGGTGACCTCGAACTCGCCGATCGCTACGTATGGCTCGCGCGCAAGATCGGGATGCGGTATAATCTCCGGCTGCCGCGTCGATTGAACCTGAGGATCTGCGCGAACTGCTATCGATTTCTCCTCCCGAATACCACTGCACGGATCCGGACGAGGAACGCCCGGCTCGTTATCTGCTGCAGCCACTGTGGCCATATCCGTCGGATACCGTTCGATCGATGATCCCCGCTCGCATGCTCGCCGCTCAGCCTCGCCGCTCATATCCCGTCGTCGTTCGAACCCGGCCAGATGGCCATCTCGTCATCGGTTTGCTCGCGTCGATGTTGTTATATACGGTCGCGATGCTAAACCGCGGTGAGGAGAAAACGCAAATGACCGAATCTGAGCGGGCACACACCATCGCCCACGATAAGCTCATGAAGCTCCGCAAGAAGGCGCAGCAGGTCGAGGTGACGGCCACGGTCGGGAAGAGCGGCCTGACCGACAATCTGATCGAGGAGCTGTTCGAGCAATTGAAGAAGAACCATCTCGTCAAGATCAAGATGCTTCGGAGTGCACGCTACGAGCATCCCCGCAAAGAGCTCGCCGCGCTCCTGGCGCAGCGCACACACGCAGTGCTCGTCGAGGTACGGGGCAATACCGCGGTCCTCTATCGATAACGGGTCATCAAACGGTCGGTGCGCAGATAGATTCCCATCCCGCTGTTGGCGGCGAACGAAATTGTGAACTGATAACGGCACAACCGGTGGGAAGCGCCACAGCATTCAACCTTTACGATTTTTGATCGAGAGATCGCCATGTTCGAAATTCTTGCCCGCGACGGACGTGCCCGGATCGCATGCTGGGAACTGGATAGACGGCCGGCTCACCCGAACGACCACGTCAACGATAATACTAACGACGGTGGCCACAAGAAGCGTCTGGTCACACCAGTGTCGCTCTATATCCGCTCGGGGAGGATCGTCCCACCCTCATGGGCGGCTGCCGAGGTCATCGCCTCCGCCGGCAACGATGCGCGCCTCGCACCGCATCCGGAGAGGTTCAAGATCCGATATCAGCGCACGCAACCTCGAAGCTCGAGGAGCAGTACGAACGAGAGCAACGGCAGTGACGGGTCCGCGAACAGCGAGCGGAAGAATGAGCAAAAGAATGAGACCAGCGCTGTGCGGCGCACCCCGGGTCGCGACGGTGACCCCCCGGCCGCCGACATCCTCGTCCCCTATCACACCGTGGTCCCGCCCGCGGCGGAGGAGGTCCTCTCGCCGCCGTCGCTCCCGCCGACGGACGACGACATCGACGCCGCGGTCATCCAAGCGGACGACCTCACCAGCCTCGCAGGCGGTTCACCGCCGCGGCTCGTCATCATGGCCGGCGCGGCAGACTTCATCAAACACCCACGCGCATTTCTCCGCCGCCTCATCGCGCTCAAGAATTGGATGGGAGAACGCTCGCTCCTCTATACGCCGGCATTGGGCGCACCGCACCAGATCGCCTTCCTCGTCTATTGCGGCGTGGACTGTATCGATACGCTCCCCGCCATCGAGGCCGCACGCGCGGGGCGGTACCTCACCATCGACGGTGCGTTTTGCTCGCCGCAAAACGGGGTCAACCGGTTGCAGTGTCACTGTGGTGCCTGCAGCAAAGACGCTCGTACCGACGATGGGTTCGAGCGGAGGCTGGAACATAACTACCGCGCCATCGAGGAAGAGTGTAGACGCGTCGCGCAGTTCATCCGTGCGGGACGGCTGCGCGAGCTCGTCGAGCGGCGCATCCTCGTCGAGCCGTGGATGGCCGCAGCGCTACGGCTCCTCGACCACGACCATTATCCCTATCAGGAACGCTATACCCCCATCATCCGGACCAAGAGCGGTGTGGAGGATGACTGGGAACTGACCGAGGGCGCCGTCGCGTTCTCACCGCCGAAAAAGCGTACCAAGAATCCCGGTACACCGTACTTCTCCATCAGTCGCGAGGCGTTGTACCGACCCGCGATCAAGCGCTTCCAACAACGGCTCGCGCGCCGGTACGAGAAACCACCGTCAACGCGGGTATTGCTCCTCCTCCCCTGCTCGAAAGGGAAGCCCTATTCGTTCTCGCGCTCACATCGCCGATTCAGACGCGTCATCCAGCACTGCGCGACGCCATCGGTGGTGCACGAGATGATCGTAACCAGCCCGCTCGGGCTCGTCCCGCGCGAGCTCGAACTGGCGTATCCGGCCCAGGAATATGATATCCCCGTCACCGGTTACTGGGACGCGCTGGAACGAGAAATGATCGGCGACCTTCTGACGCGGTACCTCGACGCAAACAGCTACGATACGATCATCGTCCATCTCCCGCCAGAATTGCATTTCGTGACCTCCGGTCTCGCTTCCGACGCTATCGTGACCGTAGAGGATCATCCCACCAGTACACGCTCGCTGACCAAGCTCGAAGAGGCACTCAACGAGGTCACCGCGTACCATCGATCCACCTCACGCTCTCAAGTACGCTACGAGGCGATGGCGAGGCGCGCCGTCTGGCAGTTCGGCACCACAGCGGGACGGACGCTGCTGGATGCAACGCGCGTGGTGGGCCGATATCCGTATCTGAAGCTCCTCACCAACGGGCGCGAGCGGGGAAATACGCAGCCGGAGGGTGGCACCGACGCCGATAACGCCGATAAGAATGGCGATACTGAGAACGGTAACGGTAGGAATACGAACGCCGCCGCCGGAAGCGCTGAGGACAACGCTGACGTTGATACCGATATTGATACCGATATTGATACCGATATTGATACCGATATTGATACCGATACCGATACCGATAGAGATGCCAATGCCTATACCGATGCCGATAGAGATGCCAATGCCTATACCGATGCCGACGAGCAGCTGGCCATGCTCGTTGCGCATCGCGGTCTCCTCTCGCTCACCATGGCCGGCGGCCGGCGGCTGCACGATGCGGGCGAATACTGCGTCACCACCGCCTCGTTCACGCTCCGCGGCAACCTCTTCGCCGTCGGCGTCGTCGATGCGGATACGACCATCCGGCCCGGTGACGAGGTGGCGATCATCACCGACGGCGCGCTTGCGGGGGTGGGCCGGGCTGCCATGAGCGGCGAGGAGATGGTCCAAATGGACCGTGGGATGGCGGTGAAGGTCAGACATCATCGCTGACGCACCTGGCACACGCTCGCTCGCTCGCTCATTTGTCCGCGCGCCTGCACGCGCACGGGCGAGGCGTGCCCGTGCAATAAAAATTGCAATAAAAATGGCATCATACCGAACGATCTGGCTCCTATCTGAACGGAAGTAATACCATGCACGGGAATTGTTTGCCGAACCTCGACCATATCGACCCCACCATGCTCGAATCGGTATTGAGCGACCAACGCCAGCGGCTGAAAGAAAAGCTCGGATCGCGTTCGGGTTCCGCATCGGACCGGCGCCCGGTCTCATGTTGGACGGAAAAGGAACTGCTCGATGGTGACGAGGTCGCCGCCTTCGTCGTCGTGCTTCGGACGCACGGCTGTCGATGGGCATGGACCACCGGCGGGTGCAGCATGTGCGGCTATATCACCGATTGCAGCGCTTCTGCGGTGGATACCGCAGCGCTGGAGGCGCAGCTCGAACATGCATTACAGCGCTACAACGGCGAGCCGTTCGTCAAATTCTTCTGTTCCGGATCGTTCTTCGATCCCGACGAGATACCGCTTGCGATCCAACACGCCGTGCTCGATAAGTTCGGTACAAAGGCGCGGCGGCTCACCCTCGAGACGCGTCCGGAGCATATCGATGCGACCACACTGGAGGCGTACCTCGCCCGCGCGCCGCACGATGCACTCGACTTCGACCTCGAGATCGCCATCGGGCTCGAATCGTCCGATCCAGCGATCCTGGAGCGCTCCGTCCACAAAGGGATCACCCTCGAAAGGTATCGTGATGCCGCGCGCACCGTCCGTGAGGCGGGTGCATTGGTCAAAACCTATGTCCTTCTCAAACCGCCATTCCTCACCGAGGCACAGGCCATCGAGGATGCGGTCGCCACCGTGGCAAATGCGGCACCGTTTAGTGAGACCATCTCGCTCAACCCGGTCAATGTCCAGAACTTCACCTTTATCGAGCATCTCTACCGTGCCGGTCAGTATCGCCCCCCCTGGTTATGGTCGGTGGTGGAGGTGCTCGAACAAAGCGCCGCTCTGATCCCATCCTCGGTCCGTCTCATGTCCGCACCCACCGCCGGTGGCACGAAACGCGGCGCCCATAACTGTTATCGGTGTGACCACACTGTCCTTCGGGCCATCGAGGCCTTCTCGCTCGGGTACGGGACTGCGGGCTTCGACGCAGTGGAGTGCGATTGTCGGGAGCAGTGGTACGATGTGCTCGAGTTCGAAGATATTGCGCTCGCATCGAAATGGGGCCCCTGACGAACGGAGCGTGGGGGTCGCATCGCGATTCGCGCGTTCGAGGCCATGCTCGTCTCTTCGCATTTCTTGCATATTTATTGCATTTCGTTCGTATGTGCAATGCGGCCAATTCACGGTTTCGGGGTGGCAAAAGAACGAAGACGGTGTGGCCGGTGGATCGCGCGCCAGAAGTAACATTCCGATGGAGCGGTAGAAAAAGATGGGAAGGATGGGAAGGACGGAAAGGATGGGCGGGAAGGGAGTTGAACCCCTGTAGAACCGATCTGCAGTCGGTCACATCGCCTCTCTGTCACCCGCCCGATAGCGATACTGGACATGATGGCTGGCGATGCAAAGGAGGCATATCGATCGTGGCATAAAAAGGTTTTCGCCGATCGATCGATGATGCCATCACCTCCAACAGTTCGAACGCCTTTGTTATAGTATAAGAGCAGAGGTTCCCAAAAGAAGAAAAAACGCCCCGTACACTTAAATCTAATGATTTGATACAGACTATAAGCTTAAAAAAAAGAGGTGCTATACCGTGCAAAAAAAAGAAAAAGGAGTAGTAGTGGTATTGGGTATTCTGGTTTGCATGATGCTGTTGCAGAACCTGAATACTCCCATAGGTTTAGGATCGGTCTCTCCGTTTGAAAAAGGGTTAGCAGAGAGCTCGAATGCAGCGTTGAGCAGGAACGCCGCCGATAGTGAGGCCCGGTTCGTTGCAGAGGCCGAACCGAATAACAATCCGTCGCAAGCGCAGCTTGCATACGGCGGCGATGTCATTTCGGGCGATTTCGCCAGCTCTGGCGATCTTGCAGATTATTATAAGATCTCCATGGATGATGGCGATTGGTGCACGTTGACCTTGAGCCATGCGTTCGAAGAGGACCTGAACCTGTTTGTCTATGAAGAGAGCATAGACGACGGCTCGCTGGTAGAGCGTGCTCATACGATGCTCGCGAAGCCTGTTGAGGAACTGACATTCAATGCCGAGAACATGACATTCTTTTACATAAAGATCGTACCGTTCCTCGTCTATTCCGGCGGCGGCTCATATATTTTGGAAATCGATACCAGTTATGAAGAGCATTACTTCGCTCCGGAGGCGGGTTTCATCATCCAGCAGGAGAAATATGATTCGAATGGCAATCTCCTGGATAGGATGACCGCGTCCAGCATCAGTTACGCCGCCGGATCGCAAGGTGTGGACGCACCATTATTGGCGTTGGGTGACGAATGGAAGTTCACCATGCCCAGCTTCCAAGGGATGGACACATCGGCCAACGCACATATGGATTACACATGCGTGGGTAATGCGACCGAGGGCGGCATCGACTGTTTCAAGGTCGAGGTCTATGGCTACATGGAAGTTACCATCGAATCCATCGTGAACGAGATCGAGATCGAAGGGTACAGGTTATACCGAAAGACGGATATGGCACTGGTCAGGGAGGATCTCAGCACTACCATGGCCTTTGATATGGGCGGTGGGATGAAACAAAAGACCATTGTTGAGACAGATGCAACCTTCACGCCGCCGTTGGAATGGTTCAAGTTCCCGCTGAACGATGGTGATATCTGGAACAAGGAGGTGCAGGTGACCAATGTATTCAGTATGAAAATGGAGATGGATATGGGCGAGATGATGCCCGGGGAAGAGCTCATGAGCATGGGCCCGTTCACCGGCAGTTTCGACTATAATATGAACTTCAAGGTGATGGGGAAAGAAACGATCACTGTGGGTGGCAACTCTTACGAGGCGTACCGGATACGGTACTTGAAAGCCCGGCCGGGTAACGATGATTGGGACACACCGGATTTCACGGTTCTTGGCGCGCAGCGCGAGGTGGAGGTCGAGCCCGGCTTCCCGGTAGCGTTCACGGCCATCGTCGTCGGGGTCAACGGTTGGACGGATCGTCCCGATATCACTGTGAGCGCCAGCAACGACAAGATCACCATGGTGACGGCGGAGCCTACGAGTCCTAACCCTGGCAAGGCGGTACTGATCACCGCCCAGACCGACCCGGAGATCACGGCCGGCAGTTACCATTTGTCTGTTCTAGCCAAAAAAGATGGGCGGGAAAGGAGTTTAGAGTTCGACTTCGATGTCGTGACCAACCCAGACTTCATGCTCGTACCGATCGTCGGCTGGCACCCGTTCA
>CAZSUE010000034.1:0-15125 GCA_964609045.1 uncultured archaeon
GTGCCTCCGGCACTGTCAGTCTCCCCGAACATCTTCGATGTGTCGCGGATCGCAGTTCGAAGAGACCGATTCTGCTGAATCTGCTCAGCCTGGATTGCGTGGCAATTTAGGCGCAGTCGGTGTTCTCATCTCCCACTCTGTGTTGAGAACGCCTGTCGAACGCTCGCACCCGACCCGACCGCTCGTATGCAGATTACGAGCATCGATCCGCGCCCATTCCTCCCGTTGCTGGCCGTTTTCAACACCGACGCGCCACTTTTCGTGGTGGGAAACGGCAGCGGACCCCCATGTTTATAATTATTGGGAACCTTAAAAAATTGAATCGCTGCGCCAACGACCCCAGCTAAGCCGCTTCGCGCTCCCTTTGCAATCTCCACGTGGAATGGCCAAACAAGCACTTTGAGCCAACCGCGTCACTGATCATGCTGGCAATGATGCAGGGTTTTTCACGGGGACGCGGAGCGCTTCGGTTCTCGGCTACACCATGGCTCCCATCGCTGCCCCGAGCTTCTAGGTTTTCCTCAGCGGGCACGATCCGCTGAGCGATGTGGGGTACGACGCGCAGCCTGGCCAGCGCTTCTAGACATGCGTCAGCACGCACACTCTGCTGCGACAGGTCGGGAACGGCGCGCGCGATCCGGCCAGCACCTCTAGCGCTGCCTCAGCGCCGCATGTTTGCTGACCCAGGTCGGGAACGAAAGACGGCCTGGGTAGCGCCTTTCGAGCGGCGTCAGCGCGCACACTCTGCTGCGCCAGGTCGGGAACTGCGCGCGCAGCTTGGCCAGCGCTTCTAGACATGCGTCAGCACGCGATGATCTGCTGAGCCAGGTCGGGAACGACGCGCGCAGCTTGGCCAGCGCTTCTATACATGCGTCAGCATGCACACTCTGCTGAGCCAAGTCGGGAACTGCGCGCGCAGCTTGGCCAGCGCTTCTAGACATGCGTCAGCATGCACACTCTGCTGAGCCAAGTCGGGAATGGCGCGCGGCTTGGTCAGCACCTCTAGACTTGCGTCAGCACACACGAATCTGCGGCCCCTGGTCGGGAACGACGCGTGGCGCGGCCAGCGCTTCTATACATGCGTCAGCGCATGATGATCTGCTGAGCCACATCGGGAACGACGCGCGGCTTGGCCAGCACCTCTAGAGCTGCCTCGGCACGCAAGAGGGGCTGTTGGGCGTGAGGCGGTCGCATGGCCATTTCACGCGGACGCGCCATGTTTCGCGGTGCGAAACGGCAGCGCCCCCGCACAAGTATGTCTGTGGGGAACCCTGAGCAGCGAAGGAAACACAGAGCTCATGGGCGGATAAGATCGCCGTCGCAACGGGCCAGTTCCGTTTCGTACCTGGCCAAAGCGGAGGAGCTGGAACGTGCAACGCGTAAGGACCGGGTAACGCGAAGGACCGGTCGCACCGCAAGCTCAGAGTCGGTACCGATACAGCGTCGTCCCGAACCGCGCAACCTCCACCGTCGCCTCCGGTGCCAGCTCGGGGATGGGATAGGCGTAGCTCACCACCCGGAGCGGGTTCTCGCGTTCGGGGTGCGCAGCAGCGCTCCTGAGCGTTCCCGCCACCCGCGCGAGGAGGTCCTCGCAGAGGTAGCAGGTGACGAGGTCGGCGCGATAAAGCGGCGCGGTGAAGAAGTTCTCGTTCATCGCCCGCACGCGCTCCTCCACCGAGAAGTGCGCGATATTCGCGACGAACCGATGGTAGAGATCGCGGCGCAGCTCGTACCCGACACCGCTGGCGCCGAACTCGCGCGCGGCGATGATCGGCACCCGCCCATCGCCCGCACCAAGATCGACGAGCTCGGTCGCTGGATCCGCACCACCGAGCGTAAGCATCGCCACCACCGACTCCAGCGGTGTGGGCACATAGAGCAGCTGCTTCGGTTTGGTGATGATACCGTAGAACCGTCGCCAATCGCTTGCCTCGAGCCGTTCGTGGACGAACCGCCGGCTATAATCGGGATCGGAGGCGACGGTGTCGGATTGGACCATGACCGGAACAATACGCTCCACCTCTATTAATGAATGCGAGCGCCCGGTGACGCTTGCGAGCGGCGGAAGGTCTCGCAGTCTGGCCTCCGCTCCCAGAGGGGGTCGATAGGGTAGTATTGATACAGCTGGAGGAAAAGGTTATTATCCACCACCCAATACGGGCCCGGTGGGTTGCACAATGCAACACACTACGGGGTGATAGAACGGTGGAATCTATCAAGATCGGAATAATCGGCGTCGGCAACTGCGCAAGTTCACTCCTCCAAGGGATCGAGTACTACCGCAGGAAAGGTAACGGTGACGACGGCACTGTGACCGGGTTGATGCATTGGGACATCGGCGGCTATAGCCCCGGCGATATCCGCATCACCGCCGCATTCGACATCGACGCACGGAAGGTCGGGACCGATGTGCACCAAGCGATCTTCGCGCCGCCGAACTGTACGAAACGGTTCTGCCCGGATATGCCGAAGAGCGGTGTGAAGGTCTCAATGGGACGGATACTCGACGGCTGCGCGGAGCATGTGCGCGCATACGACGACCAATTCTCGTTCAAGATCGCCGAGGAGCCCGAAGCGACGAAAGAGGACATCGTCAAGGTGCTCAAAGAAGCCGGCGCGCAGGTCCTCCTCAACTATCTCCCCGTGGGCTCCGAAGAGGCGGCGAAGTTCTATGCGGAATGCGCCCTCGAAGCGCATGTCGCATTGATCAATTGTATGCCGGTGTTCATTGCGAGCAACCCGAAATGGGCCCAGCGCTTTGCCGAAGAAGGCGTCCCCATTATCGGCGACGATGTCAAGTCCCAGCTCGGCGCAACGATCACCCACCGCACCCTTTCGAACCTGTTCATGAAACGCGGTGTATCGCTCGACCGCACCTATCAGCTCAACACCGGCGGTAATACCGATTTCCTCAATATGCTCGACCGATCACGGCTCTCGTCGAAGAAGGTCTCTAAGACCGCGGCGGTGCAGTCCGTGCTCACCACCCCACTGGCCGAGGACGATATCCATATCGGACCGTCGGATTATATCCCCTGGCAGAAGGACAATAAGGTCTGCTACCTTCGGATGGAGGGCCGAGTCTTTGGCGATGTGCCCATGGAGATCGAGATGCGGCTCAGCGTCGAAGACTCGCCGAACTCCGGCGGTGTGACCATCGATGCGATCCGTTGTTGTAAATTAGCGCTGGAGCGCGGTATCAGCGGCCCGCTCTACTCGCCATCGGCATATTTTATGAAGCACCCGCCGCAGCAGTACACCGACGACAAGGCGTATCAATACACAGACGCATACATCAAGGGCAAGCGCGGCCGCTAACCGAAATGCGACCTATTACGGCTCCGTAGTGGCTAATACCGTCGAGTACGGGCGAATAACGGTTCATTATGCTGCGACTTCGTCCTCGATCGCGCGAACATGCCGACACCGACCGCGATAGTGGTACCCGGGGCAGGAGCACCAGACGCCGTCATCATTGACGAGGAGGAGATGCGCGCTGCCAACATGGCTCGACGAGGGCACGACCAAAGTACGAGTGGCGGTGGTCATAGGATCATAACATGCAGAGTATTCAGACCCAAGGTCCCATGGTATTCGTCGGTTTTCCCCGACGACATTGTTCCTATTCGTTCATGGGTTTATAGCTTTCACTGAGAGAGGGGTCAGTGAATCTATTAACGATACCATATGAGCACCGGGCCGTTCGCCCACTCGTTTTTCGTTTTTTGTTCCTCGTTCGCCGTCATCGGATCCGGATAGCCATCGTTGTTCACATCGGCAAAGAAAATATGCACGGGGAGAAGGGCGAGGGTGAGTTGGGGGTGCTGGCAAAACGGTGAGGTGGTCCGCAAAACAAAACCCACGCCACGATAGGTGTGCAACGCAGCCCCGAACGCGCAAACGGGAAACGGGAAACGGCAAACGGTAAAAGTCAGACCGCAGAACCGCACCGATCCATCCATCCCTCTCCATTCTCCTCACTTCACGCGTGACGATCTATTCACGGTCCTCCACTTTGCTCCAATCCACGCTCATTCAAATGCGTTGGCGGTCTGGGTTACAATGAAAGTTTAATATAAGGAAAGTAAATTACATACGCCTTCGACGAAGGAGGGGACATTATGAAGAACAGCAGAAAATGCCCGAAATGCCATAGTGAGAATATCTATCATCAAGCCAAGGTCCCGACCGCAGGTGGGCTCTTTGGCCAAGCGACACTGGGACTGCAAGATACGGCGACGAAAACCCGTGGCGAATTCTCGGTCTACATCTGTAAGGATTGCGGCTATTCCGAGTTATGGCTCGGACCGGACGGCATCAGTTTCTTGAAGGATCTGTAACCATATTTTTTTCGAGACCGAAGATGTCGGTCGCGTAACGGCGGCTGAGTCCGTCGAGAACCGACCGGACATGGACGATCGTGGCCCCCGAACGGAAGGATCATCGCCATGGTCGTCTTTTTTTCTTTTTCTTTTTCTTTCATTTCATTCCCACGCTACGGCCTCACCACCGTCGCGCGCGAGGAATTCTCTCAGACCGCGTTTTTGTGACCTTTCGTCTGAGCGCAGTGGCTACGCCCGCGCTTGCCGCTCGAAAGGTGCTGGCTCGATCGACCCGCTGCGCATGCAGTTCCCGACCCCTCTCAGCACATCGGTGGGCGCGGAGGCAGCTCTTCGTACCCATTCGCGCCTCCTCTGGCCCAGAGCGGAGCGCCAAGCGCGGTCAGTTGACCACGAGACTGCGGTACACGAAAAGCTCGACCATGAGCGATTCCAATGTCTTCGCCTCCTCGTCATCGTCGATGGTGAACCGCCGCCAGCGCTTCCGCGCGCGCTCTACCTCCCGCGCGAGGTCGGCGTCGCCCCTCGCATCCAATTTACGCGATGCAGTGTCGGCACCACATTCCCGTTCCAATATCCCGTGGATACGTGCGGAAAGATCCGGTTCCAGATCGAGGACCGGGATCGACCCGTCGGGGGAGAGGTCGAGCGCAGCACGCTCATCGTCGGTGACGAGAAAGAACGGCACCTCCGTCGAGTAGAGCGCGTCACGCCATTCCATCTTGCTGGTGACGTTGCGGGCGGGCGACGGCGGGCGCGCCCGTCGTCGCACCTCATCGGCCAGTGCACGCTGCTGCGCGGTGAGGGTCCCTGCAAGCCGGTCCACACCACAGATCGGGAGCAGCGTCGGCGCATTATCCGTCTCGCCTCCAGCGATCGCATTCTGGCCACGCCGTGACAGCTCATCGTAGGGGAACGCGCGACACCTAAGCGGGTAGAACGCCTCGCCATGGATCGTACAACGACGGATTTCGGTGTTCAAGAACACGCAGGCGAAGACCGGCACATGAACGCCCGGCTCCACCCCATCGGGCGTGCGGAGCCAGACGACATGGTGCCGCAGGCGCAGACTCAACGCATAGCTATCGAACAACGGATGATGAAGGAGCGTCGACGGCGCCAGCGCAGCGTGGTACCCAGCCGCGGCCAGCGCCGCTACCTCGGAGCGAAACAGCATCCCGCTGCGCGTGGGTTTATCGGGACGCAGTATCCGCAACCGCAGCAGCGAGCGGAGGATCCCATGCAGCCGTTCTCGGGTCCGTGCGTCTGTGACCAATGGAACGGCTGCAGGGACCAGCGGCGAAATGCAACACCGTCCACAACCGGCACACTGGACCTCCATGATCGTTCATCCTCCGTCCCATGGTTCAGAGCTCGATCTCAAACACCGTGAAGCGTGAACGAAGCGATAACTCTATCGATGAGCGGGAGCGGGAACCGCCATGCTCGTCGCTCCGGGCGGGTACCGTTGTCGAGCTGACAACCACAGATATTGAAAGTACACTGCTGCAATGGTGCGACCGTGATGCTGCGGGGGGCGACCGAACGCGAAGATGCAGCGCCCCGCCCACGTGTGGGCGCGCCACATGGTGGAAAAAGATAGGAACGAACGCCGCACCTAGCGCGTAGAAAATGGGCCGTGTATTCGTTGACGATCACTTAGTGCATATCACGGTAGACATCGAACATCTTCGCAAGATGTTCGCCCAGCTTGCGGCCCTTGTCGGTGAGATAATAGTATTTCGACTTGTAGTTCTTCCTGCGCGGGGTGGGTTCCATTTTCACCGTGACGAGCCCGAGATCGATGAGCTTTTCCAGTGTGCGGTAGACCGGTTGCTGGTTTAAGCGGAGATCCTTAATGAAATTTGAAATGTTCCCGCGGTCGAACTTCTGGAGAAAAACAACGATCTCCAACAGTCCGGTCAGGTCGTCGAGTTCGCGCAATATCTTGATCTCTTGAATTTCGAGCATCTGTTCCATCGACATTTCGGCCATACTAATCAACTGTTGAGAAAATGTTTGTTTATATATGATCTTGTGCTTCTATGCAAACACGCTAAGCCCTACAACAATGGTGAAGAAACATCCAGTAACTTGTGAAAAGGAGCACTGATGGTGCCTGCAATCGCAATCGTACCTTAAGTATCGTTCCAATATAACTTTGTTACTATAAAAATCTTGTTTTCTCACGGTTCCTGCACCCCCGCCGGCAACCGGGCGAAGATAGGAACAGACGGAGCAACAATGCAACAATGCAACAACGAAATGGCCGGGTACGAGAAGAAAGAGCGACGATCCATCGTCTGGATGGGCTGGTAGTCACTTCACAATGTCGATGTTCGTCGAGCGGTTCGATGAGAGCCGGTTACCACCTTCGTTCCGCCACCGTTGCCATGCAAATGGCGATCGGGCCGACGTCGCGAGCGCATGCGTCCGTTGCCGTCGGCCAGCCTCGGGCTTGTCTTTGCTCATAGGGGAGGATCTCTACACCCCATCATATACTATACTGTGCTTTACTGTACTTTACTGCACTGCACTGTACTGTACAGTACTGCCCTATAGGGTTCTGTACTATGGTACCATATTATAGTAGCACTATATGGGGGAGATAATGAGCGCGGTCGACGATATCCTCATCGCGAAAGAGCAGCGACAGGAGTGGTCCCGTCGTCCATCCACGAGACCTATCCGCCCTGCGCTGCCCTATTCGGCCCTGCCAATCGGTATTAAATAGCTGAACCACTATCTGGCGCCCGGTCCATACCAGCCGTTCGAACGATACGAAGAACCCACAGGAGTTGTGAGCCATGGGCGGCCTACCCATCTATCTCGAGGTATTCATCTCGATCACCAGTGCGATCTGCATCATGATCCCCGCGGCGATCACGAACCCGATCGCAGTGTACTTCGGTGGTGGGCGCCCCATCGACAGGAACCACACCCTCTTCGACGGGCGCCGGATCCTCGGGAAAGGCAAGACCTGGCGCGGTCTCTACTCCGGTACCATCGCAGGGATGGTCCTCGGGTTCGGCGGCGTGATCGCCGATTACCTCGCGGGAACGAACCTCTACCTTTTCGGGCATTACCCGGATCTCTTCATCGTCGTGTTCCTCCTCGCGTTCGGCGCTCTCTTCGGCGATATGCTCGGCAGTTTCATCAAACGCCGGCTGAACCTCTCCCCCGGTGACGAGCTACCCGGGATGGACCAATACGATTTCATCATCGGCGCATGGCTGCTCCTCATCATCTTCCGGCCGCATTATTTTCTCACCCACTTTATCTACGGATGGCGCATCCTCAGCCTCATCACCGTGATCGTGCTCACACCGCTCGCGCACCGCGCCACCAATGTCTTTGGCTACAAGCGCGGGTTCAAAGAAGTGCCCTGGTAGGTCGGGCGTGCATACGCCGCCCTCGATCGGCGAGGATCGTAGGGTTGGGTTGGGTTGGGTTGGGTTGGGTTGGGTTGGGTTGGGTTGGTAAGGCGGCTGCGTTCAAGTCGCGTTCTACCGTTCATTGGCCGCAATCGGCCGTGGGGCGCGGTCCGTATCGAACCAATGCGCGAGAAGCTGGAGGTAGACCGAGACACCGCGTTCGAGCACGCGCTCGTCGATGCCGAACCGCGGGGAGTGATTGAACGCAACGAGCCCCTGGCCGGGATCGTGGGTCCCGAGGAACATGAACAGCGCCGGCACCGCACGCGCATAATATGCAAAATCTTCGGCACCCATCACCGGGGTGCATTGCGGGTCGATGTCGCCGCCGAACCGCTCCTCCAAGATCGTCTCCGCCCAAGCGGCGAGCGTGGGGTCGTTCACGGTGGGCGGGTACCCTGATCGATAGTCGATATGAACGGCCGGCTCCGGCGCCTCCAGCGCCGAACTGGACGCCGTATTCGCCGGTGCGGGAACACACTGCGCCGCCTCTTCGAGCCGGTGTTTCAGCTGCGCCATGACGCGCTCGTCCAACGCGCGCATCGTCCCTTCGAGCGCGACCTCGTCGGGGATGATATTGTTCGCCGTGCCGCCATTGAACATACCGAAACTGATCACTGCCGGCGTGGTGGGCGCCAGTGTCTGCGGGACGATGGTCGCCGCCTCGCGCACCAGCGCCGCGGCACGATCGATCGGGTTCACCGCGAGGTGTGGATACGCCGCGTGACCGCCAACACCGCGCACGGCCAATCGAAAGTTCTCCACCCCCGCCATGATCGGACCGGGCGTGAACGAGAGCGAATTGAGTGGGAGGTTCCCGAAGATATGGAGTGCGAAGATCGCATCCACCGCTGGGTCGCGCAACGCGCCCTCCTCGACCATCTCGACGGCGCCGCCGGGTGGGCGTTCCTCCGCCGGCTGGAAGATGAGCTTTACATTCCCACGAAAGGGCGCGCCCGCCTCGACCAGTGCACGCGCGGTCCCGACCAGCATGGCCATGTGCGCATCGTGGCCGCAGGCATGCATATAGCCGTCGTGTTCGGAGATGAAACCCTCATTATGTGGTGTGGGCTCTTCGTTGACCGGTAATGCGTCGAGTTCGGCGCGAAGCGCCACGCATCCGCCACTTCCATCACCATCGTCACCATCGCCGTTAGTGCCGCGGATGGTCGCAACCACGCCGGTGCCCGCCACCCGTTCGCCCTCGATTCCCAGCTCCTCCAGTGTCTCGAGGATGAACTGCCGCGTCTCCTCTTCTTCGAACGAGAGTTCGGGGCGGCGATGGAGCCGCCGGCGGAGCTGAACGGTCTGATCAACGACCGTTTCCGATGGTGAGGTGGGAAATGCAGTGGTCATGGAGACCCAACAGAAAACAACTGGTCAAATGGTCAAATGGTCAAGTCGTGAAAAGGTCGAGTGGTCGAGTGGTCGAAACGAAAAAGCGAAAGGCGTCCCTGCTTAGAACCCGAGCGCGCGCTTGAAATTCTTGAGCAGGTCCGGCTCGTTCGTCTTCACGATCCCGCGCATAAAATCCATCATCCCCGGCATATAATCGCCGTTGACCATGTCGATGAAGAGATCGGGCTTGGTCTTCAATACACAGTCCGCTTGATCCAGCGCCTTCCCCTGCTCGATGCGCACACCGTCCGGACCGGCAAAAAGGGTCCATTTCTCATCGGCGCCGGCGCCGAGCGTGATGTAGAGGGTCTTTTCACTGCTAAACACGCTGCTGTCATATTGCTCCGCTAAACGATCCATTATCTCCTTTAGATCATCGGCCATATCCGATCACTCCTAACCTATCCGCCGCGTGCAAGGGTGCCACCCAATGCGACGACAGCTGGCGCAGAACACCACCGGTCCGATATTAATGCTTTTCCTCGCTCCTTGATCCGCCCTCTTCGATGTGCGATGATGGGTGATCCTCCACTTCGCCTATCGCGCGCATTGACGAATGATATTTATAGTTCCGTCCTAATGGATATGTGCATGCGCGAGTGAGTGAGTGAGTGAGTGAGTGCGGCGACCTCGTCTCACGCCGATCCAGGTACTGGCCTCGATCCCGATCCGAGCGGCAGAGTCTACTACCGGTGCTAGGTGCATCGTGACCGATATGGACGGGACCGAGGATGAAAGAGACGGTCTCTTTGTTTAGCACCGGCGACGAACAAAGAACCACCACGGCATGTGACGACACGCCACGAGATGCCACGATCGCGATGCGAGAGGATGGCGCACAGCGTTACATTGATTTGGTGTGAAAAAGAGGGGGTTTGGGGTTTAAGGCCGCCCCGCCCCCCGCGGTTAGCGGTATGCGGGTCGCGGGGTGCGGTCCGCGGGTAGCCGGGTGCCGATTGGTGGTTTGGGCCCACCAAACTCCCGCTGTTTTTTCCTTTGCCTTACTGGAACAATAAGTTCTTAAAATATCCCATCAATGGAGGTTTTATTTCATGGCATTTGAATTGAGCGGCTATGAAAAAGAGGGGTTCGGGGGTTGGGGCCGCCCCGCCCCCCGTTCTCTTTCATCCACCTTGTGGTGCTACAATTAGGTATAGGACATTTGGATGAACGGGATCGAACTGAATGTGACTGACCAAGAACTGAGGGGTGGTTGAGCCTATATTTACCTTTTGCCCGAAAAGATCATGTACCATAACTTCAGGCACCCGATACGAAATGGGTTGTCGGTCAGCCTCGAATACCCGCCACCGGACATGTCCGAACTGTAGCTCTCTTTATTGCGGCCCCGGGATGCTCCCCGCTCCTAACGAATCTATCGTCTATTCTCCCCTATCGCCCCCATTATACTATACTGTTCCGTACTATGCTACATTACCCTACATTATGCTATACTGCACCATACTACAATACACTATACTATACTGCACCATATTCCGCCACATTACTACTCCCAGGAGGTCGGATAGGTCCATGAACTGCCCTCCCTCGGCCCGCGGCGACGAGCGGCCGGGGCCCGTTAAGATCCTCTTCATCATCTCGGGAACCGTCTTCACCGCACTCGGGTTCATCGGTGTCGTCGTCCCGCTCCTTCCCACCACGCCGTTCCTCCTCCTCGCCGCCGCATGTTACGCGCGCGGGTCGAAGCGGTTCTACCATTGGCTGCTCAACAACCGCGTATTCGGGTCATATATACGGAACTTCCGCGCGGAAAACGGCATCCCGCTTTTCGTCAAGATCGGGACGATATCGTTACTCTGGCTCACCATTCTTTTCTCCGCGTTCCTCGTCCTCCACTCCGTCCTCGTGAGGATCGTATTGATCGGGATCGCAGTGGGCGTGACCATCCATATCCTCCTCATCCCCACGCTGAGGAAGCACGAACGGCCGCAATAGGACGAGCGCACCGCTCGGCAAACGGCGCGCGAGGGGCGCGGACGGCGGCGCTCTATTACCCGCTCGTTCACACCATCGCCCATCGCCCGTCGTCGTTCATCCCATCGGCTCGACGACAACGACCTCGCGACGCGAGGCAACACCTGGCTCATCACCATCGCCCCTCCGCTCTCGCCTGCGCACGGTCATATGCGCGGCCACCGCGAGCACGACGAGGGTCGCACCGACGACGACGAAAAGGAGCGGTATCCAGAGCCGCACGAGGCGAAGGATCCGCCCGAGAAAAACCGCGGCGGATGCAAGCTGCGTGCGCATCGTGGCCGAAAAGGCGAGATCGATGCCGAAGAACGATAATTGGCGCCCGGAGAGCGGGATGATCAGATCCTCGTAGAGGAGGCTCACATTCCGTAGCATCTGCGTCTGGTTGGCGCCCATATCGAACCCGAACGATTCCACCGTTTGCGTCACGAGCTGGAAGGGGCCGGCGCTGCGGACGCTCACCGTCCCATTCATCGCATAATCGAGGAGGAAACCCGTGGCGGCGTCGATGGACCACCGATTCTTGCCGGAATAGAGATATTGGGTCCCTGGATGGCGGTAGACGGGGAGGAGTGCGTTCCCGGTCTCGAGCACCACCTCGTCGGTGGTCATTTCGTAGATATAGACCGGCCGGTCCAGCACCTCCCCCGTCCCGATATACGCGGCGACATTGTTCGACTGCGCCACATCGTCCCACATCGGGTAATCCATCGGCTCTACCGCAGCCAGCGGGAAGGTATAATACCCCGCACGTGCCGAGTTGCCGTAGCCGTCGATATACTGGTACGAACGCCGATTTACCGCGAACCGTTCATGCTCGCCCTGATATTCCTCCGCCAATTTTTCGCCGGTCTCCGCATCGTAGTAGACGATCCAGCGGTCGAACCGCGCCACCGTACGATCCGCCGGGTCCAGCTCCACCAGCGTATGGGTCTCTGCGATCACATCCCGTTTTTCGTAGGTGCCGGGGAGCGTGCCGTTGGGGACCCATAGCTCGGTCTCGGTGCGTTCAACCGTTTCGCCCTCCTCGACCTGCAGCAGCGTGAGGTCCGGCAGTGTGAGGTCGAGGATCATCCTCATTTCGAGATCGAGTGGGATCGAGGTGACCGGGTCGATATAGTATCTGGTCAGCTCCCGATAACCGATCGTAAGCGCAGCGAACGAGAGGCCGGGGATAAGCTCACCGTCATCAGCACCTCCATCGCCCCCCATCGCCGGCATGAATGCATCCATCGAGAGGTTCGCATCGGTAATATTGACCTCGTAGCAATATGCAGCTCGGCCATCCACATCGGTTTCACCACCATAACGGGCCACCACGGAACGGTTGAAGAACGGGTGGGCGATGCGGTAATCGCGTGGCTCGACACCAAAGAGCGGGAATAACTGATCTCGATCCATCGAAAAGGAGGACCCGAACGACATCTCGCTCTCGGTACCAGTCTCGGTGGGAAAGAGCGGTTCGCCGGTCTGCGCGTGCGTCAGTCCCTCGGAGGTGATCGCCACCGGTTCCCACCGCATCTCAAAGAGTTCCATGGAGAGCGACCCCGGGTCGGATGGGAGATCATTGCCCGTCAATATATCCCAGAGCAGCTCGATGGTCCCGAACTCGCCCTCGAGCATTGCCGTATCCTCCCCGCCCTCGCCGGTCATCTCGCCATCTCCCTCTTGCGCCGACGATTCGAACCAGTCGAGGATCGGCGGGACGAAAAGGGCGTTCCAGCTGAGACCGAGAACGATCAATACGACGCCGATGACCGTGACGATGATACGCTTTTTCAATAGAAAACGCTCCGTGAGGTGATCTCCGGGGGGGCGGCGAGAGCGGCCAGAGCACCGTTCCCCGCCATTATGAGCGTAGGATCTAATGAACCTTCTGCAGCGATGCAAGCAATGATTTGATAAAGAGTCGTGTGCATGGCGGGCCGATGTGCGACCAGGCGCCTTTGGCTGGGTATTATGAAGAGGTCGACGATCTTCTCTCTGAAACAGAGTTCCGGGCGCGGGTGGACCATCGCATCGAGGCGTTCGGCGGGCTGCTGACCGAGGCGGTAGCTGCAAAGCTCGTACTCGACGAACTGGAGCGACTCGAGCTGCAAACAACGCCCCTCACCGCGATGCGCGCCCGTGCCGAGCTCGGGAGCGGCTCGGAAGCCACATCTGGGGATGCTGCCGAAGACCACGCAGATGATGCACCGGCCGTGGTCATCGCGCGGGTGCTCGCCATCGAGCCGGTGCATTCCTTCACGCGCAAGAGTGGTGAGCGGGGCGAAGTGGCCAATCTCTCGATCACGGACGGGACGGCGGAGTGTCGGCTGGCGCTCTGGGACGAGGATCAGATCGCAGCCGTGGTCGACGGTACGATCAAGATCGGCTCATATGTGCGCATCCTCCAACCCAAGCCGAAACTGGGTCCGTTCGGGTTCGAACTCAGTGTCGGGCGCTGGGGGACGGTCGCCGTCATCTCCCCCGAAGAGGCCGAGCGGTCGAGCGCGGTGCTCGACGAAATGGACGATTTCGAGCCGCCCGCAACGGAGTTCACGCCGTTCGACGAGCTGCCCGAAACCGAGGGCGAGTCCGTCCATCTCTCCGGGACCGTGCTCTCACGGACACAGCTCCGGTCGTTCTCGCGCAAGAATGGTACGACGGGGCATGTGGTGAATTTCGAGCTCTTCGACGGCACCGGTCGCGCGCGGATCACGCTCTGGGACCGTGTGGCGAAGGATGCGGACGCGGTCGAGATCGGTGATACCGTGGCACTGATCGGCGGTATTACCAAACACCACCGCGGCATGATCGAGATCCATTCGCGCTACAATACCAAATTGAAGAAACAAGCCACATAACACGGCCACATCACGGAGTACTCTGCCCATCACCGCTTTGATCTCGATTAGCGATAGGATGCGAAAGCGCCCGCCGCATATATAGAGCGGACGAGAGCTTATAAAGGGTGAATCACATCCGTTCTACGCGATGCGGTCATGGCTATGGGAGGTCTCGAGGATGGATGAAATAGGTCATAGTTCCGGATCTGACAGTTCCGGTCCCGAGGAGGCACCGGTTTTCCAAAACGATCGGAATGTCATTTTACTGGTCGACGACGATGAGGAGATCCGTCGCGCGCTGCGGTTCATGCTGGAAAAGAACGGCTATGGCGTACTGGAGGCGGAGACGAGTCACGAGGCGTTGCAACACTATCACGAGTCGTCACCCGCATTGGTGCTGATGGATATCTTCCTTCCCGGCGATCACGGCATCAACGCCATCGGCTCGCTCCTCGCAATCGATCCGGATGCGCGTATCATCGCCTTCAGCGGGCTCCATCAGGAGTCGGTGGTCCGCCAAGCGCTGGAGGCGGGCGCCTGCGATTTCATCTTAAAGCCGTTCGAGATCGACGAGCTTCTCGCCAGCATTCGCGAGCATCAGAAGGAAGGGACTGAGGGTTAGGGGTTGGAAAATTGGGGCCGCCCCGCCGCGGTGTGCGGTGTGCGGTGTGCGGTATGCGGTGTGCGGTATGCGGGCAGCGGGGCCGCCCCACCCGCTATTGTTTTTCATATGCTTTATGGTGCTACAATTGAGGACCTCGACACTTTGTCATAATGGAACAATTTCGACCCCCTTCAATTTATCATATTTTCTGAAAGGGGTCGAAATTTTGCACTGTTCGCAGAAAACCGCAGCGCGGAAATCACCGCAGGTGTTTCCGTGGCTCGCCGTTTCGCACCGCGAAACGTGGCAGACCCGCAGGGACCATTTCTGCTGAATTCCGGGAAAATGTACTCATTTTCGCGGTGTTCGCAGAAACGCAGCTCGTAGAGACCGTTTCTGCTGAATATTGGCGGAGTCATCATTTTCCTCTCCGGCAATGTTTGCAGGGACGCAGCCCGAAGGGATCGTCTCTGCTAAATTCCGGGAAAATGTACTCATTTTCGCGGTGTTCGCAGAAACGCAGCTC
>CAZSUE010000035.1:0-9021 GCA_964609045.1 uncultured archaeon
GGCGATCGACGCAGTGGCAAACGCGCATTACCTCGTCACCTCGGTGCTTGGGCCGGTCCCCATCGAGCTCGACGGGATGTACCCCGTGGCGCAAACGGTGGAGCCGCCGGCGTGGGACCGCGAGACGACGGAGACCGTCCGCGCGCTCATGGAAGAGCATTCGCACCGGCTCCGGCATGGGTTGAGCCTGATCTGGGACGGAGAGGAGACGCTCGAATTCCTTCGGACCATGGTTTCTTCCGGTAAAGGAACGAGTGCGGACCTCGAACACTCGTTCGCCATGGACGAATGGCGCGTGCGCAATATTGCGAACATGCAGTTCGGGCCGGGTGCGGGCGACAGGCTCCTCGTCGGCGAGATCGAGTTTGTGAAATCGCGACGCACGCACAGGATCAGGAATGTCTACGCCGACGGCGAGCATATCCTCTCGTTGCGTGCGCGCGACGGGTTCTTCACGCTCAAGCTCGCCGGCGCGCGGCGGCTGCACGCCGCGTTGGAACCGCCGCGGCTTCGCGTCGTCGTCGAGGACGATTCCGTGCCGTTCAACCGCAAGGGGAAGAGCGCCTTCGCACGGTTCGTGCGCGATGCGGACCCCGCGCTGCGGCCGGGCGACGAGGTGGTCGTCGTCGACGCCGAAGACCGGTTCGTCGCCGTGGGTCAATGCCGGTTGAACCGCGAGGAGATGCGCGCGTTCAACCACGGCGTGGCGGTGAAGATACGGGAAGGCGCGCCGGCGCCATAGCCGGCTGTATGGTATGCGTTGGTCGAGCGCGCGGCGGTGTCGGCGGGAGCTCCTATATAGCTCTATTGGGCAAAATAGAAATAGTACCCCTGCCTCGCTCTCGCCGACCGCAGAATTGAACGACCACCCGCAATTACACAATTGCAATTGAGACAAGCGAGGAACGGAAGCTGGGAATGAAGTGATCGGTATGGAACTCGAAGATGTGACTTCCGATACGATCCTAACGACATTCGATGGGGGAACCTACGAGCGCGGTCGCGAGTATTTCGAATTCGACCATATCGAAGCGGCGGTGCGGTTCGACGACCGTCTTTGGGGGACGGTCACGGGTCGTTGCGCCCCCCTCTATCGGGTGAATGTCCGCGTGACGGGCGGCACGAACGGCGGCCTCGATTCGAACTGTACTTGCCCCGTTGGCATAGGCTGCAAGCACGCCGCCGCGCTTGCGCTCTGCTGGGTCGAGGCGCCCGAACGGTTTTTGGATGCGAGCGCGCTTTTGAGAACGCTCGAGGCGATGCCCAAGAGTGAGTTGCTCGCACTCGTCGAGCGTGCGCTCGAAGCACACCCCCCGCTGGTGGGGCGCATGGAGGGGTTGCTCCAAACGGCGGGAGCAGTTACGGGAACCACTAATATGTCTAACGAGGTGATAGAGGAGATCAATAGGAAGATCGCGCAGGCGATCTCCGGCCGGCTGGATTTCTATCATGTCGACGAGGCGTCCGATAAGCTCGAGCGTATCGAAGAGCTCGCCGACGAGCGCATGCGCGGAGGAGAATGGAAACTGGCGGCGGAAATTTATCTCCAATTATTCGGCGCATGTCAGGATGCACTGGATATTGGCGCCGACGACTCATGCGGCAGGCTCGGGTCTCTCGCCGACGAATTCGTCGACCGTTTCCTCGCCGCCATGAACGAGGTCGGGGATCGGGCGTTCAAAGACAGAACGCTCGAAACGGTCCTCGCGCTCTATGAGGGCGACGATTATGGGCTGGAACCGCAGCGGCTCTTTGTCGGCGTGGTCACCGAGGAGAATATCGGGACGATCAAGCGGGAACTGTACCGCATCGCCGATGACTATCGAGCGCGGTATGGGTCCTTCGCCAGTTCGTGGGCGGATCATAAAAGGGCGGAGCTGGATCAGACCCTTATCGACCTCTACACGACGCTGGGGCGGTTCGAGGACGCATTGGCGCAGGTGCGGTCCACATTGACGGGGATGGATCGTGATCTCAGGCTCGCCGATCTCCTCGCCCGTGCGGGGCGATACGAAGCGGCGTTCGAGAAGCTACGATCCATCCCCCAGACCAATGGAGCCATGGACACGCGTCGGGTCGCTTCGATGTACTTCGACATCGTCGGAACGATGCGGGAGCAATGCGACGACGACGCGAGCGAATGGGGCGTGCTCGTCGACCTCGACGACGCCATCACTTACGCGTCGGTGCTTGTGGGTACATTACCCTGGCACCATCGATCCAGGAACGATCGTGTCGTATTCAATGAGGAGGCGTACGAAGAGATGAATGCGTTCTTCGAGAGGATCGGTGCCGGGGAGCGGTTCCGATCGGGTTTGAAGGAGCACCTTTCCGGCACCTCCGCTCTTGTGGAGCTCCTTCTCGTAGAGGATGAGCTTCATGCTGCCATCGATACCATCCGCGGGCTGGAGCGGTGCGACCCCGCCCTCGCCATGCAGCTCGCCACGCGCGCCGGAGAGGAGGGCATGCCGGACACGGCCATGGAGTTGACGGGGCTTGCGCTTCGGTCGGAACACCTCAAGTTCTGCTCCGTTACGACGGGGTCGGAGGAGTGGCGGCTCATTCGTGCGTATCTCGAAAACGCACCGCGGGAAGATATAGAGTCGCTCATCCCGTCGCTCGCCGTCGATCGGAGTCTCATATTGCCGCTCATCGAGCTCCTCATCGCACCGTATCCGGCGATCGCCCGCGCCGTCGTCGATAGGGTGCGGTCATCGTTCGACGCAAAAACGCGCCTCCGTGTGGCCGATGCGTTGGCATCCATCTATCCGGAATACGCGCGGGGGTTGATGGAGGCGTGGATCGATGAGCATGTGACGCGACACTATACCTACTACGATCGCGTGGTGGATATGATGAAGGTGGTGAAGCGAACCTTTTTCGCCGACGATGACGAAGAGGGCTGGCGGCAATATATCGCAGCGTTCCGGTCGATGCATCAGACCCGGAGGAAGCTCCAACAGCTCCTTTCAGACGCGGGGCTCGAATAGGTTGTAATGTGGCTGACCGAGAACGACGCCGCAGCGGGACGAAAATATATATTTCACCCGTAACGGCTGAACACTAGGACAACTGGCACCGTAAAGAAATAGGTTAACGGTCAGCCTCGTAATGGACGCTCTCCTCCATCGATCAAGATCGGGTGGTGGGGCCCGCCATCATATACAAACCCGTTTTTGCCCATTCTTCCGTAAGGGTCGTTCTGGTGTGCGCCCGAACACTTATTATCCCGCCTCGTTCTTGTTCGCCCGTACCGTACCGTACCGTACCGTACCATACCGTACCGTACCGTACCGTACCGTACCGTACCGTACCGTACCGTACCATGCCGTACCATGCTGTATCATGCTATAGCATATGGCAGATCATCATACCAAGAGGGACATCCATGCCGGCGCTCGACACGATCATAGATGAATTCCAAACGAAGTTCGCGGACGATCCGTATTATAGCACGCTCGAGGTCGAGGAACGCGACGACGGGTATGCCATCGCGTATTTCGTCGAATGGGTGCGCGAATACGAGCTGTTCGGATCGTTCCTCTCCATGCTTGCGGATGAAGCCGCCGCCGAAAGCCTCGTCGCGCTCGAGGTCACCGGCACCGACGAAGGGGTCAACGGCACGCGGGCATGGGACCTCGCGCCGCTCGTCGCGGGAGACACCACCTTCCCGCATCTGAAAACGGTCTCGTTCGAAGGAACGAAGCCCGGTCATCACAACCGCACCATCGTCACCGCCGACGACCCGTACGAGGAAAAGGGCGTCATCGCAAAGCTGCTCCGGCGCGCGCCGATGCTCGAGCATCTCGAGGTGCCGTCTGCGCCAAACGCCGATTTCTTCGCGCAGAAATACCACCCGCTGACCACTTTAGCCGTCCAGACCGGTTACGATACGCAGGATCTCATCTATCATTTCTCCCATTCCACATGTTTCCCCGAACTCGAGAAATTCGAGTTCACCGACTATTCCGAGACCTATATGGATAACTACGAATCGCTCCGCACCCCCACGGAGCACTGGTACGCCTTTTTCGAAACCGATTCGTTACCGGCGCTCCGGCATTTGACCATCATCAACAGCGCGCTCTCGCCGAAGGATATGGCCGCATTGCGCAACACGCCGCTGGGAGAGCAGCTGGTGAGCTTCGAGGTCAAGACGGTGGCGCTATGAAGGATAGTGAAGAGTGAAGGGTGAATAGTAAAGGGTAAGAGATAATGCTTAGAAGTGGATAGTGGCGTTTAGTTAATGTAAGTGAGCGGAGGTGGTAAACTTCAGCTCTCGCCTTCGGTCTCTTCCTGCCGCTGGAGGTCCATAAGGAACTCGCGTTCGAAGTAGGTCGAGAGTGTCACCGGCTCGCCGGTCTGCGGATCGACACCCGAGAGTTTCTCCAATTCGCCCCGATCGAGGTAGATCGAGCTACAGCCCGGGCAGATATCGATCTCCACGCCGTCGACCGTCTTCACATGCATCTCGTGGTCGCATTTCGGGCAGGTGAGGATCCGACCCACGCTCGGGTCCAGCCCGCAGATCGAGCGCAGTTCGCCCTCGTCGAGCCATATGCCGCGACAACTCGGGCATAGATCGATCTCGACACCGTTCAGATCCTTACGCAACATTTCCTTCGTACACAGTGGACATTCCATATCGATTCCTCTCCCGTTCGGTCCTTCCGTTCGGTCCTTCCGTTCGCGGTGCGGCGACCGCTACGAGGTGTTTTGGTGTCCGCCCGTGTTGAAAGGATGACGCGCTGCATCGATACCATGTCACATTATTAAAATGTTCGAGGGCGGGCCGCCGGCGCAATCTGCATTCTCCAATACGGACTGATCGCAGGGTTATCGCAGGAATTCATGGCCACGGGGCTGGTTTCGCAAGACGGTGCTCGTATCGGGTCAGGGAGGTGTCATGTCGTGGTTTTTCGCGCGATGCGATGCGAGACCCGCTTTCGCCCTGAGGAGCTGACGCACCCTATCAGTTTGTTACATAACGCGTATGCAACAGGCAGACAGGTCGGCCAACGTCCCACTTACAATATACTATGGACGGAGAAGAGAAGAGGAAGGAGAGAAGGAGAGAGAGAAGGAGAGAAGAGAAGAGGAGAGGAGAGGAGAGGAGAGGAAGGCGACAAAAGGTCCGGTATCGGACTTTCAGTCGTAGATCTGGCTAAGGCTGATCACGAACCAATCGAATTAGACGCCCTCCCAGGGGATCATCCGCGGATGACACCCGGGGTCGCGGTCCGCTGGAGCGGTACCGTCGTATTGCACGCCGGTAATGCGGCGGAGCGCACGGTAATAATCGGCATAGAGCCGGCCGTTTTGGTCGAGCAGCCCGTAGGCGCCGGGGCTGAAGAGCGCACCGAGCCGATACCGCTGTTGTTCGGCCAACTGGTAGAGCCCGATGGCGCTGGCGCCGCTGCTCATCGCGCACTCGATCAACTCCGCCACCCGTTCCGGTGCCAAGGTGCAATCGCTCGCCGGCATCTCGACGACCCAACATTCGCGACCGGGGTTGAGCGCGGCGACGCGCCGCGCACGCTCCACCGCGCGCTGGACATGCCCGCGGTTGCACAACCGATCGAGGAGCCGTATCGCCCAGCTATCCGGATAAAGATCCACCGCGGTGACGGTGAGCGCGTCATGCAGCGCGAGACGGTCGCAGCGCCCAGCAGCGGACTTGCCGTTTTGCAGCCACCCACTCAGCGGTCTCCATGCCGATCTCAAGCCCGCGCGTTCGCCGGCAGAGGCATCGCGGAGGGCCCAAAAGTTGCCGTGCGTAGCGTTTGGGTTCAATACGATCTCCTGATGCGGTGCCGCGGCTCCACGGACCAGCTCGAGAAGCGCGGTGTAGGACTGGAACGGATGAAGCGCTTTCGCACCCGCTCCAGGCGACCCGGGCTCGTTGAACGGTTGCCATGCGATGATCGTGTCTTTTGCAATACCGTTCAGCGCCGCCAGCGCGCCGGGCCGCTCTCGATCGCCGGCGATAAACGCGCGCTCGTGCGCGCACTGTTCCTCGCGCGTCGACCGCTGTCGCCGTAGCCACGGTGGCGGGTTCTGCACGCCGAGGTTGATGTAGCATTTGAGCCCGTACGCGTCGGCGCGATGGATCGCATCGAGGACACCCTCCCACACCCGGCGCGACCGTTCAGGAGCTCCGGCCAACCAGCACCACTGATCGGGCGCGGGTTCGGCATCGCGCCAGTAGAGCTCGATGCGTACCCACTCAAATCCCACGAGCCGTGTCAATAAACATTGGGTATCGTAACATATCCCACGCCGCGGGTGCATGGTGATGAAGAGCGGGGGCCGCTGCGGCACCGCGATGGCCACGGTGGCAAAAAAAGTGGTCCCGTCACAACGCCACAGCCGCAGCGTATACCTCCCCCCGTCAACGAGCGTGAGTGTGAACCGGTTCGGGGATGAGGCGCTGACACGCCGCGGGTCGCCCACCGCGAACCCGAGCAATGCGTACGGTCGCGTGCGGGCACCATTCTTTGCGTTCGGGTGGTCGGCATCCATTACCCCTCGAAGGATGCCGACGGCGCAGTTCGTCGGTTTGTCGTTCCGGTCGCGAATGGACCACACCCGGACCTCGACCCGTATTCGCGGTTGTTTCGCATCGTTCCAGGTGGATTGGCGTGGCACGCCCTCGATATCGATATAATGGACCGCACGCGGGGTCTGGCATTGGATACTCGTTTCCCGCGGCCGATGACGATAGCGCCAGTGGAGGGTTTGATCACTGATCGGTGTACCTCCGGAGTGATGGTACTGTTTTAAGCGTGGTGGCTGTTAGCCGCCGAGGGCGAGGACCAGCCCGAACATGATATTCCCGACGACAAAAACGAGGATATAGCCGAGGAGTATCGGGATCATGAACGGTAGCTTCGGCGTCACCCAGACCCGCCCGATATCAGCGGCGACGAACGGCTCGAGCTGCTCTTCGATGGGCGAATCGTCGCGGCGCAATATCGCCGAGCGCCGTTTACCATCCTCCCAGCGCTCCATGAGCCAGACGAATTTATCCGGTACCTCGTCGCGATCCATCGTATACCCGAAAAAGGACTGCGGTAGCTTGATATCGCCATGAACCGCGTTGTAGATGAAGAACGCGAGCGGGGCGAAGATGAAAAAGACCACCGCATTGAAGAGCACGACGATCGCCGGCGGGAACATCGGCTCCACATAGAGATAGATGCTTTTCGCGGGCTCGATGTTGAACTGGAGGATCGGGAAGGTGGCGCTGAGCCGCGGGAGGAATGGGAGGAAAATCGCCAGCGCCATGATCGCCTTCGCGTCCGCACCGCCGTGGAGGAGCCGAAAATCGTACATCAGCCGCGCGATGAGGATCATGAGATACATCGCGATCATATAGATGAAGAGGGGTGAGCGGCCGTAGAGCGTCTGCCATTGGTATACGATCATTCCAACAGTGGCGAGATAGGCCGGGATGGTGGCACCGAGCTTGAGCGCCCATGAGGGATGATCGAAAAAGAGGACGCCGTCGTGGATGACGAGGAGGAAGATGAGGAACGCGATGATCGGTGAGAGATAGAACGCGAAGGGGGCACCCGCTACGGCGAACTGTATCTCGAGGATGAGAATGCCGGCGCCGCACATGATGTACCAGACACGATTAACGACGCGTCGGACCTTCCAGTCCGAATAGGACGCGTAGCCGAGAAGGATGACCCCGACGATGACCCGCGCGAGATCGAAGAGGTCGGCGTGCGGACTGATCAGGCTCATGCTCATGGCATTCCCCAATGGCCAGAACTTATTTATGTATTATTCACAGAGACAAATTAACAACCGGACAACGATCGCCGATCGCCGTTCAGCGATCATCAAGCACTGAAGAGAGAAGAGAGAAGAGAGCGCGTACCGTTCGCAATATGTCGTGCCATAGGAGATGGCTGGAGCGATGAGCGACGCTGGTTGGAGTGGATGGAAAATAGCCGAGCAAAGGGTACGGGATCGGTGGGTGCAAAATGGTGGGAAAAAAGAAAATGGAACGGATCGGGCGGGCCCCGATCCGTCAGCGATGAGAGAATCGCACTGCGGGGAAGATTGGTGCAGCGTTCGGCAGATCGTACGGTCAGTGCCGTCGTCGGCGCAGGTCAAAGATGACGATCATAGCACCAAGTGCACCGAGGAGGAGCGGCAGCTCGAAGCCGGGCGAGTCTTCCGTCTTCTCCTTCTTGACCTCCATATTGAACGGATTGGGGTTATTGTCCGCTTCGATGGACTCTTTGACCGTGTTGTCCGGATCGACCTTGACCACGATGGTGTACTGGCCCGGTTCCGGCGACCAGGACATGGTCACATTGCGTTTGGCGCCGCCGCCGTTGATCAGATTGATCGTCTGGCTCAGCGTCTCGGGCTGCGCCGCCTCATCGGAGAGCGAGGTGACCTCCACCGTCACCTTCACATTGCTCGCTGCCACGGAGCCGGTATTGGCCACGGCGACCTCGATCTGTACATCGGTCTTGGTGAACTGGCCTTCCGAGATGGCGATCGGTTCGTCGTCGAGCGCGTCGTAGAGGCTGACATCGTTGATGGTGAGCATCAGGTTCGGTCGGAGCACCTCGAGCGTGAGCTGGACGGAGAGATCGGTGTACCCGTCCTCGGAGGTGGCGGTCACATCGATGGTGTATTCGCCGACCTTCTCGTCGCCCGGAATGCGGATGGCGAGGGTGAGGATCTGCTTCTCGCCCGGGTCGAGCTCGACCGGGGCGGCCACCGGTTCGGTGTCCTTCTTGACTTCGTATTCCCAGTCCGCGGGCATCTGTGCGCGACCCGATTCCGTTGCAGCGATGGTGATGGCGTCCGGGGTGTTGCCGTTATTGGCCAGGACGAAATTGAATGTCTTCTCCTCGAGCTGCTCGGGGTCGTCCGCCGTTTTCATATCCACGCTCTCGGCGGTCTTGGAGAAGTTCAGCGTAGGCTGATAGATCGTCTCGAGATTCACCGTCAGTGTGACATTGTTGGTGATGTCGCCGTTATCGGACTTGATGT
>CAZSUE010000035.1:9031-15068 GCA_964609045.1 uncultured archaeon
CTCGGGCACCGCCACGCTCAATGTCACGGTTTCGGTCTGGTCGCGGCCCACGCCGGTGAGCTGTTCGGAAGAGAGCGACGCCCAGCCGTTGTCGCCTTCGACCCAGAGGGTCGCGCTGTCGGACTGGTCGGCGTTGATGCGGTTGCGCGCGGTGAGCGGGAAGTTGATCTCGTCACCGGGCACGGCGGTCTTTTCGAGCACGCTCGCATCGAGATCGAACCGATACGCCTCGTCGACCACCGCGGAGACGGTGGTGGCGTTGGCGAGGCCGGAGACGGTGGTGGCCTCGATGGTGATATCGATGACATCGCCGGCGTTGGCGAGGGTCGGGCCCGGCGCGGTCACCATAAGAGTGATCGTCTGGGTGCCCTTCCCCTCGAGCTCGAGCTGTGCCGGGGTGGGCACCGACCATCCAGTGGGCGCATCTACACCAAATGAGATCGTCTCCTCGTCGAGACCGCGGTTGCGCACGGTGAGGTCGTAGCTCAGCGTCTCCTCGGGCTTGATATTCTTCTGGCGCGAATCGCCCTCTGCGACGGCGATCTCGACACCGATATCGAGCCAATCGAGGACATTTTCGATGAGGTCGGCGCGATCGCCGGCGTTCTCGATGAGCTCGACGCCGAACGCGAAATAGACGAGCTTGTAATCGTCGCCGTTGTACTGGAGCGCGGAGTAGTTGAAGGTATTATTCTCGATATCGCCGGTAAATATCCCTTCGGCGCCAGCGACCGGGCGGATATCGTCGCCCCAGTCGGTGAACGATTCCGTATCGCCAGAGACCCCCTCTCTCATGGTAAGGGAGAACTCCTCGGCGAGGGTCCCGTCGACGCCCTCCATGGGGCTCGGCACGCCGATATCGTGGCGGACATAGTCGACCTTCATATACTCGCGCTCGAAGGAGCCCGCGTCGGTGGTCCCGTTGGGCAGCTCCATCATGAGCTCGTCCCCCATCAGTTCGTAGAGGATATCCTGCCCAATCAGCCAGAGCCGGCCGCCGGCGTCGAGATAATTGCCGAGCTGCTCGCGGTCACCCTCGGTAAGCGTGCCCTCATAATCCGCACCGACATTCCATATCACGAGATCGTAGTTGCTCATCAACGAGTTGGACGGGCCGTCCTCACCAGAGGTCACGGTAAAGACATTGTACTCCTTCCCAATATTGTTGAGTGTGGGGAGGATATAACTCTCGGCGAGATTGTGCCATTCCTCATCATAGTAGCTCTTGTAGCTCGCGTCATCGTCGACATAGAGGATCTGGTCCGTTTCCGCGTGGCAGTAGGCGCGGGCTTCGATGAGGTTGTTGCCCGCGATCCCGTCACCGGTCATCGATACATTGATCCGGATCGTATAGAGCCCCTCTTCGGCGGGCGTCCAGTCGAAGGTTTGGAAGGTCGGTCGACCGGCGGCCAGGGAGTTTATCGTTTGGGACTGGAAATAGGCGGCATCGTTCGGGTTGTCTTCGTGATAGATCGAGCAATTGACATGGATGTTCTGCTCGTCGTTGATACCTTGGTTCTTCACCTTCACCCGTATCGTCTTGGCGGTATCGGGCGTGACGAGACCGAGGTCTTCGATATCGGTGAGACCGACATCATGGGTGAGCTCTATGGCGATGAGGAAGAGGTCGTCGATATAGTAGCCCGGTTGGGCGACATTGGGGTCCTCGTCGGAGTGGAATGTGAGCTTGAACCGCAGATTGCTCCAATCGAGTTCTTCATAGTTCTCGTAGAGGTCATAGGTTGCGCCGCTATACGGGTCGGAGTACGCGAACCAGTTCCAAACCGCGAGCCAGTCGAGCCCGCCAGCCGCTGCAAGATCGTTGCCGGAATAGATCATCGGCATCCCCATGAGCTCTGACGGCGTCCAATCTTGCCCGTCGTCCGAGATGGCGGCCCATGTGAGGTAATCGTCGGCGATACCGTCGGGCATATCGTTCGGGTTCGGCGTATCGCTCTCTTCCTGCGCGGTCTTGCCCACGATATTATACCCGAGCCCCGTATAGGCCGGAAAATCTGTACTCGCGAGTGAGAGATCCATCGGTTGTGTGATCAGATCCGCCTCTTGGTTGGGCGGGAAGCGATCCTGGAACACGCCGGTGGGCGATTCCTCGCCGTGATACCATGAATGGGTCTGTGTATGCGACGCGTTCTGCTGCCAGAGATTCGCGGGGCCCGCACTGGTGGTGCGGTGCCAATCGCTCGAGCTGAGCGCGGTATCGATCTTGCCCGCGCCGCTCTCCACATCGTCGATCCATTTGGCGACCCAGAAATAATCGAAATGTCCGTTATTATCGTAGTACGGGTCGCCGTCCACCGTCGCGTTCATGAAGGCGTAGTACTGGCTCGCCCATTCGGGGGTAAAGGTGTAGGTGAGGGTCGCTTCCGCGCCGGCGGCGAGCGACGCGACGGGCCCGAGCGTCTCGTTGACCACTTCATCGCCGAGGACGGCGTCCAATATCTGGAACTCGAGCTCGATATCGGTCACCGTGGTATTGCCGCGGTTCTCGAAGGTAAAGGTCCAGGTGTTCGGACTGTCCACGACGAACGAACCGATGGTCCCCTGATTGCCCGGCATACTGGGGATGTCGGTCTGGTTACACAGGCCGGTGTTATACGCCTGGTAGGCGTAGGCGGTCATATTGATGTCGCCGTCCTCGCCCTCGCCGGTATTGTTCTGGCGGCTCTTCGTCAGCTGCGTCGAGGGAATGAACGGGATACTGTCGATGGGCGTCTTCGGCTCGAGCACCGGTGGGATCAGTGTGGGGAACGCCCCGTTGCGAGATGGGGTGAGCGGCTTTTTTAGAACAGTTTCGTGCTGCGATGCGGCACTATCCACCTCCACGGGCTCATCAGCGGAAGTGTCGGGTGATCGTGTATCAGTTGAAGATTGCGCCTCGAAGGCGGGAACGAAGGGAGCGAGTAGGAGCGCCCCGATGAGAAGCGGCAGGAGTATTCTGCCGATCATCGTCTGTCGTAATGCCATTCATAGTCCTCCATATTTGCTATTTAAAGGTTCTGTCTCGTTCAATGAGGCTACCGATACTTAAACCTAACTCATTAGCCAGAACAGTGCTGGATAGCAGTGAGAGCGGGGGTATCGATCGGTGCGCTCAGCCCCCTGTTCGGAGGCACATACCTGATCGGTGGGCGGATATTGCGACACTCGGTTCGGGGATGGTCGGTGACAAAACCCTGCCAGTGGCACTTAGATCTTATTTGGGAACGCCCAGCCGCCAGCAACCAGCCCTTATAAGGTACATTCGTTGAGGGACTCATATCGGTACGGGCAGGCAGGCGCCGTCAACGCCCAACCCGGCTCGACATATTGTTGGCATCGCGGACAGAACCAGCGCTGATATTGGCCGATATCGTGGAGCGTCGATCTGCAATAGGGACAGCTCTGCGCCGAGGTGTGGTGGAACTGCGACTGGTATGGCTGTTGTGACTGGTGGCCAGACGGGCTAGCCGGACGAGATGGCCCATGTGGCTGCCACTGCCACTGCCACTGCCACTGCTGCTGCTGCTGCTGCTGCTGCAGCGCACCACCGCCGCCATATTCGTACCTTTCTTGATCCTGTTGCGGCTGTTGCGGCTGTTGTTCCGGATATCCTGTAGCGTCATAACCCGCCCATTCATAGCTTGGGGAGGTTCGATAATATTGACCCGACGGCGTTCGCTATTCCGAATCCGAATACACTTGCGCTCCCGGTTGTGGACGGTGTGCTAAAGAGGGGGTTGGGCATGATACGCCCCGGCCGGCTGTTGGGGTGGGGTGAGCATGTTCGCGGGGGGGCGCGATGTTCAGTTCAGTATAACTCGGTTACGAACCATAGCCATCGGTCGGCGTTGCAGTCGCGCCACTATTTGTGCTGGCACTGGTGTATGGGCCTCCAGAGCGGGGTCGAGGATACGGTTCCGACGCGGGCTCCGAGGCGGTTCCGAGGCGGTTCCGAGGCGGTTTCGCTGGCGCTCGACGCGTGCACTCCCCGATCGTGCCCGGTGTCGCCCCCGCATTGCGTGCACCGCCGACGCAGGATTATGAAAAGGACGACCACCGCCGCCACGATGATGACGGGGGGGGACGATAATATACCTGAGGTCGGCGAGCGGGCTCATTCCAGGCAGAGCACCTAACTAATACATTTTTTGGCAAAGATCTAAATACTCAGCCCTTTGAATGGAACGAGCCGAGCGTGCGCCCATCTTCGGTAAGGTCTAATGATTCAGCATTCCAATTTAAACATTATTGTTTCCTTTTTGGCGCTTTCAATATAATCAGCATGGTTTCGAGCAGTATATTCTCCCCGCGCCGGGACGCTCGTAACCTTTTTGAAGTGCGAGCACTTTCTTCACGAATAGACATCGGGAGTCGGTGGTGTTGATGAAAAGTGGCTTTGCGTGCTCGATGGTCGTCGTCGCCGTCGTGCTGGGTGTTCTTCTCGCATGCTTTATTGCACCGCTCGCCAGCGCCGCCGCCAACGGGCGGTATGGCGCAGCCGGAGCCGAAACACCAGCGTCGGACGGGTGCTCCCTCCAGTTCGATGACGGCGACGATTTCGACGACCGATCCGATCTTGGCCCCTCCTCGTTCTTCAGCGGGCTCATGATCGTTTTCTTCATCGTCCCGATCGCCGTCTTCGGGATCATTTTTTTCATCATCATCTGGGCGATCAAGAATAGGAGACGCGGGATGGCCACAACGACGAACCCCGCATATTCTCCCGGCTCATCTTCGTCCCACTCGTATCCGCCGGCGCCGGTGACCGGCTCGCCCGCGCGACGATCGTACCCGCAGCAACAACAGTACAATCTGGTGGTGCAGAATATCGGGCACTATGTCGCCGGCGACAATGTGGATATCCGCGACAGCGTGGTCCAGCGCTCGCAGTTCGGTGGCGGTGGCGGTGGTGGGAGTGGGAGTGGGAATGGAAGCGGAAGTGGGTCCGCGCGCCTCGATCGAGCTGCGCAGCAACGGTATATCACCTCCGCCTCCGTCTCCGCAGCAGGCACGGTGCCGGAGGATCGGCCCGCACTCTACGAACAATATAAACAGATCCTCTCCGCCGCGTTGGAGGACGGGTTCATATCGGTGGAGGAGGAGCGGCTCCTCACCCGGATACGCCAACGGGGCAATCTCACCTATCACGACCACAAACGCGCGCTGGAGGAGCTCGAGCACGAGGGAACGACGGCGTGGCAACAGAACGAATACTGATGAAAGAGAACAGAACGGTAGACTTATTACCCGCATGGTGCGTGCTATTCGACCGTCGCCAGCCATCTCGCTAGTGGCTCGGCCAGAATGAGAACGAAAGGAAAGTGATCGCCATGTCCACACCGCTCGCCGTCGTGCTCCTCAGCGGCGGTCTCGATTCTGCCACCTCGCTCGCCATCACACTGGAGGACGGCTATAATGTCGCCGCGCTCAGCTTCGATTACGGCCAACGCGCCCAAAAAGAGCTGGCATGCGCCGACGAGCTCGCAGCGTACTACGATGTCGAGCATCGCGTCGTCCCGCTCGCGTTGGGCCTCTTTGGCGGGTCCGCATTGACCGACGACACGATTTTGGTACCGAGCGCATCGGAGGAGGATACGGAGAAAGTGACGCATCAGAAAGCTGTCGAGGAGATACCGGTCTCCTATGTCCCGGCGCGGAACACGATCCTCCTCGCGTTCGCACTGGCCTATGCCGAGGTCCGCGACGCGTCGGCCATCTATATCGGCGTGAACGCGGTGGACTATTCCGGCTATCCGGATTGCCGGCCGGAATATATCGCCGCGTTCCAGCAGCTCGCCGACCTCGCCACGAAACGCGCGGTGGAGGGCGACCCGATCACGATCGAGGCGCCGCTCCAATACCTCTCGAAGCGTGATATCGTGGCGCGTGGGCTCCAGCTCGGTGTCCCGTACGAGAAGACATGGAGCTGCTACGAGCGGTTCGACACTGCCTGCGGTCGTTGCGATAGCTGCAGATTGCGGCTCGAGGCGTTCGCCGCCCAGGGCGCCAAGGACCCGATCCCGTACCGGAACGGGAA
>CAZSUE010000036.1:0-15032 GCA_964609045.1 uncultured archaeon
CGATGTACCCGAGCATCATCATTGCGAACAATATCTGTTATACCACGCTCAACGACGACGGGGCCATCGTCGCACCCAACGGCGCGCGGTTCCTCACGAAAGAGGAACGACCGGGGCTCCTCCCCGCCATCCTCGAGACACTGATGAAGGACCGCGAGTCGGTCAAAGCGAAGCGCGACGCGGCCGAGGAGGCAGGACATGACGACGAGGCGCAGTACTACGACGGGCTGCAGGCCGCGATCAAGATCCTCATGAACTCGTTCTACGGCGTCTTCGCATCCTCGTTCTATCGGTTCACCGAACCGGAGATCGGCGCCGCGATCACCGCCTTTGCGCGCGAGAATATCACCACCATCATCCGCCAGCTCGAGTCGGAGGACCTCGAGGTCATCTATTCGGATACCGATTCCATCTTCTTCAGATCACCCTACGAAGACCTCGAGAAGACCGTGGCGTTCGGTCAAACCATCGCCGAGCGGTTCTCCGTGCGCGGTGCGGTGCTCGAGTTCGAAAAGATCCTCGAGCCATTCTTCTCGCACGGCAAGAAAAAGCGGTATGTGGGGAAAGTGGTCTGGCCGAAAGAGGAGGTGCTCATCCGCGGCTACGAGACGCGGCGCACCGATGCGTTCGATCTCCTCTCCGACGCATTGAAAGCGATCTTCAATTTGATCCTCGCCGGTAATATCGAGGATGTGGTCCCGAGCGCGCGCGAGATCATCTCCGAGATCAAAGCGGGTGAGGTGCCGGTGGAGAAACTCGTCATATCGAAGACGACCAAGGCACCGCGAAAATATGTGAACCCCGACAATATGGCCAATGTCCAGGCGATGAAGAAGTTCAAAGCGATGGGGTACGATTTCATCTACGGCATGAAGGTCTCCTATATCGTCACCAACGCGAAGAAGACGCCGCAACAGGTCGAACCCTATGTCGACGGGCGCGCGTTCGAGCATACACCGGACTGGAACTACTACGCAGAACGCGTCGCGGCCACGCTCGCGCGGGTCACCGATGTCTTCGGCTGGGACGAACGCACACTCCTCACCGGCATCCAGCAACGCTCGCTCTTTTCCGAGGAGTTCGAGGGCGCGACACTCCCCAGCGACGACGATGATACCGATCGGAAGCTCTCCGATCAGCTCGTTGCCGAACAGCAAGCCAACATACGCGCCGCCCGGAAACGCCGCAGGCACAAGCACAAGATCAAGAAAAAGGGGTATACGCTGGACGATTTCATGTAGCCAGCCGGAACCATGGCGCCCGAATAGGAATGCGGCAGCTCACGAGGGGCGGCCGTTTTCCGAGCCCGCGTGCAGAAACGGCATTACGATCCCCATGCATCGATCATACTATTTCTAGATGGATGGAAATGACGATCAAGGCGCAGAGCATGAGAACGATCGATTTATTGATCGTTATACCGGATAACTTGGCACGTATCGGGTCGATCACTTTTGAAAGGCGGATGACGCAGTACAGCCCGAACAGCCCGGCGCCGAAGATCAGCCATTCTTTAAACAGCGAGACGGGGCCGACGAACGAGGGCAAGACCAGGTCCTGGTCAGAGACGACCGATGCGGCCGGGATGAAGAACTGCTCCAGCCATACATACGGCATGAGACCTAAAACAAGGCAGAACCCTGCAAGAACGATCATGGGTAGTAACATCAAGACCGGCGCTTCGTCGTACCCTCTTGACTCGCGCTCTTTCACGAGCGGCTTGAGGAATGAATAATAAAAGACCTTCGCGAAGCCCGCAACCGTCCCCGCTGAGGCAAACATGAGCATAAACACGACGGTGGGATAATTATTCACCGCCGTGGTGATCAATGATTTACTCACCGAACCGTTCAAAGGTGTGAGGCCCGAGATGGCGAACAATCCAATGCTATAGACGATCAACGTTATGGGCATGCTCGTGCCGATCTTTTGTTCACGTATATCATTGACCCCCGATCTGAATATCATCGCGCCCGCACAGAGAAAGAGCAACGCTTTGAAAAAGGCGTGGTTGACCATATGATAGATACTGCCTGAGACACCAAGCGTAGAGAACGAACCGATCCCTACCAGAATGATACCCATTTGAGATATTGTACTGTACGCGGTGATCCTTTTGATATCCCATTGAAGGACGGCGCCGATCGCGCCGCCGACTGCGGTAAGCGCGCCAAAGATGATGAGGACCCCGTTGAGACGAGGAACGGTGAACCCAAACGAACTGATGCGGATAAAGATATATATGCCGATTTTGACGATGAGCCCGGAGAGCACTGCGGAGAACGGAGTGGGCGCTTTTGAATGTGCAGCCACCAGCCAGCTGTGGAACGGTATGATCGCGGCTTTTATCCCCACCGCTGCTAAGAATAGAATGAAGATGACGGCTTGGGTTTGGCTACTGACCGTTTCCATCTGCATCGCTATCGATCGAATGTTCAGCACCCCCGTTTCGGCATAGACCACACCGATTCCCAAAAGGAAGAACAAGGATGCGATGGTCCCAATTATGAGATACTCGATCGAGGCCTTCAGTGCGCCTCGGTCCTCGCCGAATGTGATGAGGATATAGCTGCTTATAACGGTGAGTTCGAAGAAGACATAGATATTGAAGATGTCGCCCGACAAGAACAAACCGTTCAATCCAACGGTCAAAAATAAAAAGAAGAAATAGAGCTTATCCGGCTCCCGCTCGAAGTATTGTAACGAATAAATAAAACTTAACATTACAATGATCGAAGTGACGCACAATAGGATGAACGAGAGCTCATCGACGACGAGCGTGATCGCATATGGATCGTCCCAGCCGCCAATATTGTAAGATACTGTTCCTTTGGAGAGCATTCGATGAATGAGCGATAAATAAAAGAATGAGAGGGTGAAACTCACGCCGGTGACGATCTTTTTCAATACTTCATTCTTTGAGATGAGCGTGATCAATGAGACCAGCAATGCACCCAGTAACGGAGTGATCAATAGAAGGATGAGGATAGATTCCATCACGAGACCTCCTCGAGGTCCACAGTGCCGAACTTATTATAGATCAAGACCGTAAGGGTCAAGGCTAACGCGGTGGTACAGAGATTGATGACGATCATCGTGAGCATGAGGGCCTGAGGAACGGGATCGACCACAGCGGCGGCCAGCCCGGTACCAGTCGCATTGGTGCTACTGCTTGTGCTCCTAGAGCCACTTTCCGTGAAGATGGGAGGCAGACCGTTTGCTATGTATCCCAATGAGATGAAAAAGAGTATGACACCGTTGCTCGCGATGTTGAGGCACATAATGATCTTGATCAAGTTCTTATTGGTGATTATGCCGTATATGCCCACGAGAAATAGGATGAGGCCGATGTTCAGTCCGTTCAGCATCGTGCACGCCCCCATCTGAGAAACAGCATGTACAAGAGGACCAAACCGGTACAGACTTTCGTTCCGATGACGATGTTCAACACCCAGATCGCACCCAGCCCCATAAAGAAAGAGGCACCGAGGAAAAGACCGGCAATACCAACGAGGATAAAGGCAAAGACGCCGATCAGCTCTATCAATGAGAGATGCGTTCTATAGCGTTGCAGCGTTCTTTTGTCGTACGCTAAGATGATGAGGACCACCCCCATCGCAAGAATTACACCACCCTGGAACCCGCCGCCGGGTGAAAGATGGCCATAGGCGATCGTATATATTCCAAATAGGAATATGAATGGAATGATGATCCGCGACGCCGTTCTTACGATGATCGAGGTCATTT
Organism: uncultured archaeon; assembly: GCA_964609045.1. Taxonomy (GTDB): domain Archaea; phylum Thermoplasmatota; class Penumbrarchaeia; order CAZSUE01; family CAZSUE01; genus CAZSUE01. The sequence continues at coordinate 3,748 of CAZSUE010000036.1, forward strand.
CTCCCTCCCGATCAACATTATTATCCCAGAGATCGTAATAAAGATGACCAGTACTTCTCCCAAGGTATCGTACACCCGGTAATCGAGCAATACCGCCGCCACAGCGTTTAATGCGCCGGTAAGTGAAAGGTGTTCGAGGTAGTAGGCCGCCATCTCGGATGTTAATCTGGTTGAATAGCTCAACGCCATCGAGGAAATGAGTATATACCCCAGAACACAAATGAGAGCCAGAACGCATACATCAAAGAGCGTTTTCAATTTCGTTTCGAGCCCTCCACTTTTTTCAACACCGTGAGATAAAGGAGCGTTGTTGCGCCGGTACCGACAACAGCCATCGTTATCGCCACATCCGGCGCCTGTAACACGAAGAGGACAACGACGAGGAGAAGTGTGTTCATTGATAGAACTATCAACGATGTCAACAGTGTTTTGGCGAGGACGAAAAGGATCGAAGTGACGACCAAAAGGACCAATACGATCTCGATCATCGTTTCCGCCTCCAGAAAGAAGAATGGTCCGTCTTCTCTTTGGAATGATAGAGGAAGGGCACAGAGGGAACCTTTCCTTGCAGATGCGCGGACCTGGCGATCGCGTGCGAGACCACAGGGGTGAGCGCAAAGATCAACAACAGCAATGCTCCGATCTTGATCATAGACAGTTGTAACCCGACCCGTACCATCAGGCCGAAAAGGATGCTCATCGCTCCGCCGGTATTGATCTTCGTACTTGCATGAAGGCGCATGTATACATCGGGGAAACGATACAACCCTAACGCCGCCAGTGCCATAATTACGCACCCAATGGAAATGAACACGAGCGAGACGATCTTAATATATATGTTCATTCTATCCCCTCCTGGCCCAGATATTTTGTGAATGCGATCATACCCACGAAATCCAGTAACAGAAAGGCGATGGCAACATCAAGAAAGAACATGTTCCCAGCGTCGACATTATATAATACCAAGATCACGATGAAGATCACAGAGATGCTGTTCAAGGCAACGAGCCGATCCTGTAGCGTTGGTCCGACGATCAACCGGTATGAAGAAAAGAATGCTACCCCGATCAAAATGTAAATGAAGAGTATCATTTGAACAACGCTCCGATCATATCATGCCATTTCCCGATATTGTTCTCGATTTGCGCTGCCGAAACCTCATGCTTCAAAGAAGAATAATGGACATAGAGATACGCGCCGCCGCTGGGCGCATCATGCACATCAATTACAAGCGTTCCTGGCGTCACCGTTATCAAATGAGAGATCAGTGTCAGCTCCGCATCTGAGCTCAGATCGACTTTGATCCTTACAACCTTCGGGTCGATCCTCAATGTGATCACCTGATAGATCAATTGTATATTTGCTACGATAATCCGGAATATCGCCGAAAAGATCAACCCGACCAAATGCTCGATCGTGAAGAAATATTCTTTGACGGTCTTTCGTTTCCCTTCAACCGTCGCGATCGTTAGTTTTGTGGTGACCAGTCCGACGAACAAAGAGAGTAAGAAGCCAAAGAGAAGGGAACGAGGGGAACGATCACCGGTCAGTATGATCCAGAATAGGAACAGACCTGTAACTACTGCGATCACGTCTCTTTTATGGATATTCTTCGTGCGCCTCATCTATCCCCACCAATGTAGTGCTCGTGATTATTCGTCGTGAAGAAACCCTCGTTTGGAGAAAGTAAGACGAGACCGTTCTACACGCTGCAAACCGATATGCCCATGCGGGTGACTATGGCAATATATCGCGTCGCATTATATAATGTTACATGCGAGAATCCCGACGGTTTGTCAGACTTTCTGGAGGGCGTTCGAGCATGTCACAGTGTTCGCAGATCGGCCACGTTTTGCTACGCAAAACGGCACGCTCCCCGAACTTCTTCGATGTATCGGGCATCGTAGCCGAAGGACCGATTCTGCTGATCCTATAGTATGTCGTAAGGGTCGATCAGATCGCCGTGGCGTCAACCGCACCACATATGAAAGGCGACATGCACACTTGAAGCTCTATCCCCTTTCGTCTACGAACCAATCGATGACCCAGTGCTCTGTTTTGTCAAAGCCGCTATACCATAACCTTAGATCCACGGTAACCCTGCCCGCCGTAGATCGAAGCGCCATATCTCTGGACTGAGCCATCACTGCACGGACCGCTAAGAGGATCGCTCCATAATTGCTTTGTGCAGATCAATCGTTTTTGTGCTCTCACTACTCGCTGGTTACCGACAAATGCTTCGCTTCGCATGCGCGCCTCGTCACCCACCCCAAACCCCAAGCCCAAGCCCAAACCCCCAAAAACCCCAGTGGCGTCTCCTAATCGATCCCGCCGAACCGGGGCGGGAACCGCTCTTGCCTGTCGGTCTCCGGGGTGAGGAGCTTACATTCCTCGCGAAACACGCAGTTCTCGCAAGAATCCGCTCCTTTTTCGTAATCGCCGTAGCAGACCGGCTCCTTCGGCCGACGGCGGGCGAGGAAGAGGATGAGAAGGAGGATGACGAGGACAATGATCACGATAATGATCAACCAGAGCCAGCTGCCGAGAAGCGACGCAGCGGTATCGCCTGTCCCCCCACCACCCCCGTCATCCGCGGTGGTGAACGACCAGCGCTCCGCAGAGAGCGTACTCCCGCTATGCCCTCCCACGGAGATATTGATCGAATAGACCGTATCGGTATCGAGCTCGGTATTCGGCCGGAGCTCGAGCCGGCGCGCCACATCGTTATAGAAGACGCTGCAGACGACGAGGGTCCCGTCCGCGTCCTCGAGCCGATAGTCGAGCGTCTCGCGCACCAGCGGCTTATTGAACCATACCGTGACAGTGGTGTTGCGCGCCACATCGCGCTGGCCGGGTGTCGGCGTGCGGTCTATGATGGCCAGTGACGGCTCTATAGTGAAATTGAGGATGAAACGATCGCCGAAGCGTTCGCCGAGCGCGCTGACGCGTGCCTCCAGCGTATACTCCGTCGACCATGCCAGCGCGTCCACCGGCGAGAGTTCCACCGTGAGCGTGTCGGTATTGAACGCCGCATCCAGCGCCACGGTGTTCTCGCTACCGTCCACGAGCACGATCTCCGCATGATCCATATCCACCGCCCTATCGTATTGCAGCCAGATCGGCACCGACGGCGCGACCACCGCGCCCTCACGCGGGTGCCAGTCCACCAGTTGCACCACGGTATCGTCGCCGGCGACGGTGGTGAACCGCCACCGATAGAGCGGCGCGCGCCGCCCCTCGAGATCGCTTACATTGGCGTTGATCCAGTACTGCGTCTCAACGTCCAACGGCGCGCTGGGCGTCCAGGTCGCGGTCTGGTTTTCGGTGATGAACGACCAGCCTCCCGCGACGGGTTCACCGTCGGCACATTCCACGGTTATGGTGGACGCCGCCTCGTCGAGGGCGCGGTCGAACCGCACGCGAACAGTCACCGTACGCGGGATGTCCTGGGCGTTGTGCTCCGGATAGCGCGAGAGGATCTGCGGCCCGTCGCCCAGTGTCACATTGGGTCCGAAGAACGGTCCGATCTCGATCGTATCCGGTCCATCGACGGCGCGGAAGCGATACGAATGGTTCCCTGCGCCGAGTACGGTGGAATAGCGGTACTCCACCGCGTCGGTGCCGCCGAGCTGACGTCGCCGCCCATCGCCGCGACGGGACGCCGCCGTCATCGTATGCGCGTCCCCGTCGATGATCACGGAAAGGTCCGGCGCGGCGCCGTCGTCCGCATCGCTCACGCGGATGAAATAGGTGAAGGTCGTAGTCGTATCGCCCTGGGCAGGGGTAACGCCGTATTCGAACAGCTCCGGCGGTGCGTTGATCGCCGGCCCGGAAAATGTGCCGGTGGCGGGGAAACGACCTCTGCCGCCGTGCGCATCGTCGGCGGTAAAGTAATACGCGTGCGTGCCCGGTTCCAGACCGCTATGGGTATAGGAGTATACCACACCGGTGGTATACTGCGTGGTCCCGTCCGCCGCCATTTCGTGTGGCTCGCCGTCGATGACCACCGCCACCGCTGCGGGCGCATCGCCCTCCGCATCGCGGTAGCGAACGGCGTAGGTATACTCGTCCGTTGCCGAGCCGCTCTGCGGCGTAAGGGCGCGCTCCTCGAGTACCGGCGCGATATTGTTCACCGTCGGCCCGTCGTAGACCGCGTCCGAGCCTGCCGCACGCACACCGCCGGCTACCGCCTCGAACCGGTACTGATGCTCGCCGCGCTCGAGCCGCGTGGAGAACCCGAATTGCTGGCCGAGCGTGATATCGCCACCGCCTTCGCTCGATAATGCATGTTCGGCGCCGTCGACGAGCACGACGATCCGATCCGGCGCGACCCCGCCGGGGTGCGTGTAGAGGACGCTGAAATGGAATGTCGTCTGGATCGTCCCCTCGCTCGGATCGACCATCGCGTCGGAGAGGTAGGGGAGGTCGGGGAGCGCCTCAACCGAAGGACCGTCGAAGAAGGGGGTGGCGACCTCGTCCGCGCCGTCGCTGGCGATAGAACGGTAACTATGGTTGCCCGGCGCAAGCCCGTCCAGCGCCACGGTGTAGAGTCGCCCGTCGAGATAGTTCGTGTCCGTATCGTTGACCGGCGACATGGGATAGGTCGCGCCGCCGATCTCGAGGGTGACCGCTGTGGGCGCGTCGTTATCCGCGTCGAGGTAGCGGACGCTGAAAGTGAACTCGGTGGTGGAGTTCCCGCTTCCCGGCGCCACACCGAGCGAGATTAGTTCGGGGACGGTATTGACGAGGATGTATTGCAGCGGGGTGCGCACGCTGAGATCGCGCGTCTCGCCTTCGTGGTACCACGCACAAAAACGGTAGCTGTGGTTCCCGGCGCCGAGCGCGGTGGTATAGTGGTATCCACGCCCATCGTGATAGTCCTCGTCTTGTGCGTTTACCGGTACGAGGTCGTATGGGTCACCGTCGATGAGGACGGCGATGGCCACCGGCGCATCGTCGTCGATATCGGTATATTGAACGGTGAAGGTGAATGAGGTGCTCGTATTTCCACTGGCGGGGTCCACGGTCCAATCGGTTAATGTTGGGGCGGTATTGACGAACGGCGCGTTCACACTGGCCGTGGCGTTGGACCGGTATCCGTCCGACGCGCGAAAACGGTGGATGTGGTCGCCCGCCGAAAGCGTGGTGGTGTAGGTGAAATCCTTCCCGTCGAGATAGTTCGTGTCGCCCGGGTCGCTCGCGGTCATCGTCTGGACCACGCCGTCGAGGACGAGTTCGACCCCCGCATCGGGCGCATCGCCGTTGGCATCGCGATAGGTAGAATAGAAGGTGAACGAGGTGGAGCTATTGCCGACGGCGGGCTCGACGCCGAAGGATGGGAACGCTGGCGCATAGTTGACGATGCGATCGACGGAGAGGTCGTAGCCGTTTTTCGTATCATCGTCGGTCCAGACATGAAGATAATAGGTCCCGCCAGTATCGACGATGCGGCTCACCGTCTCGTCGTCGGTGCTGCTCTCCGCGTTCTCGAGGATGGTGCCGTTGGCGTCGAGGAGGAGGAGGTCGAGGTCGGCATAGGCGTGAGTGAAGCTGATGCTGACCGTGAGGTCGTCACCGGCGTTGAGATCGAGTGCATAATAATCGTGTTGGTCGTGGAGCCAGAGAGCCGGCGCGGTGTAGTTCGACGGCGCGAGCGGTGCGGCGGAAGCGAGGTCGTCGTTCTCTTCGAACCGGTCCTCCACGGTGACGGTGAGCGTGTACGGCGTACAGCTCGGCGCGCCGTACGGGTAGACCCAGACATAATACCAGCCGGTGGACGGTGCGGGGTGAAGTGTCAGTTCCTCGTTGTCGGTGGTCGAGAACGCGGAATCGAGGAAGGTCTCATCGGGGGCCAGTATGACGAGATCGAGATCGCCGTCAGCGTGCGCGAAGCTGATGTTCGCGGTGAGCGCGTCGCCGGCGTAGCAATGCACCGCGAAGAGGTCGTCGTCGAACCCGATGAGCCCGGAAAGCGAACCGTTCTCGATGAGCCACTCGGTGCTGAGATTCATGGCGCTGGTGGTCCAGTCGTCGTGCTCGTAACGGTCGTCGAAGCCGATGGTGAGGTTGTAGCGGTTGATATAGTCGTAGTAATAGACCTCGAGATAATAGGTCACCGAACTCGGTTCGTAGCGCGTGATATATTCTTCGTCGGTGATCCCGACGGAATAGTCGACCAGCGTATCGTCGGCGGTCCAGAGTACCATATCGATATCGCCGATATCGTGTGTGAAGGTGCAGATGATATCGAGGGTACGATCCGCGGGCACGGTGATCTCGTACCAGTCTGGATCCTTGGCGTAGAGATATTTATAGCGTCCGCAGGTGAGCGGTTTTGCGTCCGCCCGTTCGTCATTCTCCTCGAGGTAATCGTCGATGGTCAGCTCCAGCCGGTAGTCGGTGGTATAGAACCGGTCGAAGATGCTGGCGATACGGATATAGTAGTAGCCGGTGTAGGGCGCAATGGCGGTGATCTGTTCGTTGGGGTTGGTTCCCGATGAAAAGACCAATGGGGAATAGGAGCTATTGTGGAAGGAGAGGTTGAGCTGGTCGTCATGGTCCTCGGGTACGAGCGGGTATTGGAGGAAGATAACGATCCGATCCCCCGCATGCATCCAGACCCGGTAATGGTCGGGGTCGGGGTCGCGCCCGTCCGGGTCGCTTTGCGATCTATAGCGCACGATCAGGTTCTCGTGGCTGCCCTCGTCGAGCTCCATCGCCGCTGCGAAATCGTCGTTATCCTCGTACCGGTCGTCGTGTGTTGCGACCATTTGCCGGTCCATGATGTAGGTCACGGTGAGGTCATAGGAATTCTTGCGCCAGTAGTGCGGTGTGGTGCCGGCGTGCAGCGGCGTTCGCGTATGCACGCGGATGATGAGTTCGGTGCGGTTCTCCACCCATACCCATATCCCTTCGAGGTCGGTGCGTGTGGAGGACGAATCGAGGACCTCGCCCGAGGGTGTCATGATCTCGAGTTCGAGGTCGCCCAGCGAGTGGTTGAACACGATCGAGATCGTGGCGTAGCCGGAGCGGTTCTCGAAATCGAGCGAATAATGATCCTCGTCACCGAGGTAGAGCGTAGGGCGGTGGAAATAGAACGAGCCGATGGTGTTGAGCGTCTCGTCCCAGCTAAGCGGTGCGGGCGTCGCGAGCGCGTCGTTATCCTCGAACTGGTCGTCGTAGGGATAGGCGGTGACGATTTCGAGGTCGTACCGGCTCTGCGAAGCCACGCTCTCCACCAATATGTAGTAGGTCTGGGTATAGTGGGTCGGCACCCAGCTAAGACGCACCGAGGTCCCGACCCCCGCCGTCTGACCATTGGCGAGCACGGTCTCGTTCTCGTAGCGCACGGTGACGGTGAGATTCTCATACGCGGTGAGCGTGACATTGAGCCAGATCGGGTCGTACCCTTTCGATCCGATGCGGTACCAATCGGGGTCGCGCGCGTCGAGATGGTTGGTCCGACCGTACTGGATCGGCGCGGCGTCGTCGCGCTCGTCGTTATCCTCGAACGCGTCGTGACGGGTATAGAGCGTATAGCGATGCCCCACCGCGCTATGCCGGACGAGGATTCGCACATTATAGCCGTAAGTGGGGTCGATATTGTCGAGCGCGGTCTCGTCGAAGGAGCAGTTCATCTCGAGCCAGCCGCTCTCTACCGACATATCGCCGGCGCACCAGGACCATTCCGCGTTGACCCGTCGATACATATGAAGCTCCGCGTCGGTTGCTTCGGTGGAGAGGAAGACATAGAAATTGCCCTCGACGGGGAGCTGGGTGAAGTAATACTGATCGACATCGTCGCCGGTGGTGAGCGTTTTCGTATGCTGGTCGAACGCGCCGATATCGGTGGCCGATGCGTCGTTCGCACCGATGAACAGGAGGAGCGCGAGCGCCGCCGCTGCAAAGAGGAGGAACATGAGCAGTCGCGTCCCATCGATCCGATGATAGAGTGGGTTGGGTTGCTGTGCGTTCGAGCTGCTTCGAATGCGAAAGATCGACATCATGGTGACTCATCCCCCGATAACTCCCCGCAATCGCCGCTTGTGTCCTCGTGGCTCGTACGCCCGGCCTCGCCACCGACCGTCCTCACGACCGGCTGCATGCGGCTGTGAGCGGCGACGGATACGGAGTTGAATTGAATGTAGAAGTAATGGTTGATATGTGGGCGAAATATAATAATGGTTGGGGTTGGCATCGCACGCATGCACCAGCGGGTACCGTTTAGGTTCGGCGGGATGCGGCTAACCGCGATCGGCGTGCCTCTCACGCACGGCGAATGCTCCATCCCATTGACGTTTAATGGTTACATTATCTATGCTGGCGCCTCGTTGGTCGCAAGGTGGCGATCGGCCCATACCGCCCTTAAACCACCTCTTGGCGCCACTCACTCCAATGAGCCGCCATCACCGCCGGCGCGACGCATAACTATAAATACTCATCCCGCCAATATCTATTTGTACATAGCTCATAGCTTATGTACCCTCAATGGCTGGGGGTGCAAGCCCCACTCCTCGCGGATGAACGGCAGACAAACTGTATTCACTGAAAAGGTGACAACTAAAACTAGAAATACGTGTCCGCTCAGAGGAGGTTCCAGGAGGCTCGATAGCGCTGACAAAGACCCAATACTGGGTGGTCGCCCCCAGCCTACCTCGCACTCATTTTTCTCAACCATTTCGGTGTTCGAGCAGCCGCGCCATATCACCCGCGCCACCCCGCAGTTGCGTTGCGCCTCATTCTGCTATTTAGCTCTTGCCTGGAAACGCTATATAATAGGTTTACCGCGCGCAAGAATGACTTCCAGCGCGGACACCGCCGTTCACAGCTGCGGCTACGGCTACGGCTACGGCCCGGCGCCATTTTCGTAGGTGGTCGCGTTCCCGTCCCCGAGTGCGCCTGCGCCTTCACCCTCGCCGGTCGCGTTGCCCGAATAATAGACATCGCAGCGCAGCGTATAATCGAGGCCCGCGCCGCTATAGCAGATCAGCCGCGCCTCGTAGTCGCCGTATCCGAACCGTTTCTTGATATCGTGGTTGTCGAGGACCACCTTCTCGAACGACCCCGGCGCCGCGGAGCTCTTATGCCGGTCGCCGGCGGGGTTCCAGACCTCGAGATCGATATCGCCGCCACCGAATGTGCCGTTGGAACCGTCGCAGACGACGACGACCTCGACGGCGCCCTCATTGACCGAAAAGGCGAAGCTCGCGGTATCACCCATCCCCGCCAGGCCAAACGAGAGGGTGCCAGTGTCCTCGAAATGTTCGCTCTCGCGGCTCGAGCCGTTCTCCTCATGGTCCTCACCATCATGCGCGACGGTATCGACCGAATCCTCTCTGCTTCTCGCTTCGCCTCGCAGTTCTACGACGTAGACGCCCGCGAGGATGATCAAAACCGCGCTGACGATCGCAACCGGCTTGAGGTATGGTTCCATTCTTCTCCACTCGTTTGTGAGCTAGTATCTGTTGCGAGTACGCGATTGCAGAAAACGCCAACCATACCATAGCCTGCCACGACATGCCATGAAATGATATGATATGATATGAGATGAGATGATATGATATGAGATGATCTCGGATATCTGCGTGAACCGACGTTTATCTGCGGTTCTCTTGATCTATTTCGGATCCTGGGTCATATCCTGTTCGTGGTAGGGGGCACTGGGTAGGTACTTGCTGATCGCGCGCTCAGAGCTCGATGAGCGAAAGCTCCGGCTCGTAATAGGAATAGTTCGCGGTGAGGGTCCAGCTGTTCCCATTATCGAGATCGATTATATTAAAGACGAACCCGCCGTTGCATTCCACGGCGGTGATATATGCGGTCCAGTTCCCCACACCTGTTTCGGACCCGTACTGGACATCGAGGTAGCTCCGGCCTTCGTCCATGGAGCGCGCCTCCACCGATGACGCATTGGGCATGGTGGCGAGCTCGAATGTGATCACGATCTCGCCCTCCTCGCTCTGGTCCGAGCCGCTCTCGCCCGTGGGACCGGTGACATTCAGTTCGAAGCGGTCCGGTGCGGAACGGTTCAATATCTCGTTAACCTCCTCGATGAGCACCCAGGGGCGGTCGTCGGTCCATGTGAGCGTGAAGGTGATGCTCATGAGGTTCGGCCGCTCGTTGAGGATGCGCTTCTCCGTCGTCTCGTTCTCTTCCGTTTCATCGTTGATGGCCGAGAACGAGCCCGCGTGTTCGTGCCAATAGACATTGTATCGTCGGAGGATCACGGTGATCGGCACGCTGGTGCTCCCCTTCCCGCCATAATCGTCGAACACGCTGAGCGTCACATTATAGGTCCCCACCTGGTTGAACGCATGCACGACCCGTTCGCCCGTTGTGGTGACGCCATCCTCGAAATCCCATTCATACTGTGTGATATGACCGTCACTGTCCTCCGAGCGCGCGCCGCTGAACTGGATCGGCTCGTCGATATACACTTTCCGCATCTGGCGCTCGACGTCGATGGCGGCGGTTGGCCCGCGGTTGATATAGACCTGCGCCGTTGCGAAGCTCTTTTCGCGATCGTCGTCGGTGATCACCAGCTTGATCGTGTACCAGCCGGGGTTGGTATAGGTATGGGACGGGTTCTTTTCGGTCGATTCGGTGCCGTCGCCAAAATCCCATTTGTAGGAGACGATGGATCCGTCCTCGTCGGTAGAGTTCTCCGAAAAGAGAACGACCCGCTCATCCACATTGAAGGTCTCACGCGAGAGCTGGATCACGGCGATCGGGGAGCGGTTCTCGCTCTCCGGTTCCCGTGTCAACGGCGAAACCGGACTGATATTGGAAAAGAGGAGGATGAAGACGACGATAACCACCGGGACGAGTATCGCCAGTCCTACCACGACCCGTTTACGTCGCTTTCGGTGGTGATACTCGCTCTCGAGACGGTCGGTCTCGACCGTATAGCTCGTCTCGCAGGCGGTTGGCGATTGCCCCGCGGTCATCGTCGGTGCGGCGCTCGGCCGTTTCGCGGCGGGGGGAAGGGTCGGCCTTCCCGGTGGCAAAGACGCACTCTCACTTGTGGAGGCGGTGTTCGCATCCGACATGTGTGCGTTCGTATCACTGCGCCGGTGGGGTCCCTCCTTTTGTCTGCTGTGCGGTACCGCGTGCGGGCTGGCCGCACTCGTATCGAGCTTTTTGCGTTCTTCATCGGATAGGTCTTCCATTGCTACTGCCTCGAACCGTCTCGTCAACGCACCGCCTCCGATCAATATCATGGGGGAGGGTAAAGGGTAAAGGGTGAAGGGTGAAGAGCGGGAGGGAACGGGGGAACGGGGGAACGG
>CAZSUE010000037.1:0-4414 GCA_964609045.1 uncultured archaeon
GGTAGAGGTAGAGGTAGAGGTAGAGGTAGAGGTAGAGGTAGAGGTAGAGGTAGAGGTAGAGATAGATGTGAAGGTAGGGGGGGTATCCCAGTGTGCGATCCGCTTCGTTGTTGATCAATATTGCGGTCTGGGTGCTGGTTGCTGGGCACTGAGCGACGGGAAACGGGGCGCCAAGGGCCGAGCGTGGTGCTGGGACCATGGACCAACGATCCGAGGGCCGCACCGTGACCGTGCCGCCATGCGCCGGCGCCTCCACGCCCCGCTGTTTTATTAATCCATACCGTCCTCCTCGCTGCGGTGAAATGTCCGCGACGCTGACGATCGACAACCCGTCTCCGGATGAGCTCGACCGTTTGATCGAGCTGGAATCTGCGTGTTTCGAACCGGGGATACGCTATCCGCGCTGGTTCCTCCGACGGTTGGTCTACGGTCGTCACAGCCTGACCCGTGTCGCGCGCTTTCATCGCACGATCGTCGGGTTCGTGAGCACGGTCATCCACCCCGGCGGACGGGTGGCGACCATTACCACCATCGAGGTGGACCCCGCCTACCGCCGCCGCGGTATCGCGCGGGCGCTCATCGCCGATACGGAACGCCGGCTTTGTGCCCGCGGCATATCATATATCAAGCTCGAGGTCGCGCCGACGAACCGCGCCGCGCGAGAGCTCTATTACTCCGCGGGCTATCAAGAGTACGATGTGGTCACGGATTATTACCGCACACCACACCACGGAAGCACCGATGCGCTCGTGATGGTCAAGCTGGTACGTGAACGCGAGAGTGATGCATCGTATCTTATGGGAAGGGATGGATAGATGAGGAGAGCGAGCGAAGAACTGCATTTAAGTACCGGCGGCATGCTCCGGACGCTATGAACCGTAGAAGGACGGACCGCGTTATCGTCAAGCTCGCCGGTGCGCGCTGTACCGGCTTTTCCTCAGCCTCGCGCTCCGAATGGCTCGTCACCAACGGCATCGGCGGATATGCGTCGGGGACGGTGGCGGGTATTTCCACGCGCAGCTATCACGGCCTCCTCGTCGCCGCGCTCGACCCACCGGTTGCGCGGCGCGTACGCTTCAACACACTGGACGCCACCGTCGAGATCGACGGCGAGCGCTATCCGTTGGGTTCCCGCTCGACCATGGACGATCGGGCCGGCGCACCGGCGGGCGGGCATCGCTATCTCGAGCAGTTCCATCTCGAGGGAGCGATACCGGTCTGGGTCTACAGCTTCGGCCTCACCCAGCTCACACGCCAAATATGGATGGAGTATGGTGCAAACACGACCTATATCCGTTTTGAGCATTGCCGCGGGTCGGCGCCGGTGCGATTATCCATCGAATGTCTCGTCAACGACCGCGATCATCACCTCACCACCGACGCGCGTCGTTACGATGCGATGGATACATTCAGCTCATGTCGGTTCGATGCCGACGGCCACCGCCAGAATGGTGTGCTGGTCAAACGGGACGAGGAGCCACTCCTCGCACTGCGCAGCGATCGGTTCACGCTCCAGCCCGCGAACGAGTGGAGGAGCGGGTTTCGGTTATTGATGGAAGAGGCGCGCGGCTGTAACGCCGTCGACGATCGCTATCGCGCCGCCACGGGCGCGGTCGAGCTGGACCCCGGCGGATCGGTCACACTCATGGCAAGCACCGATATCGAACGGGCAATGGACACCGACGCGGCGTATCGTGCGCGGCGCGCGTACGACCAACGGGTGGTGGCGCGCTCGCTCCCGCCGCACGGCGCGCCCGATGCGATCAGGCAATTGCTCCTCGCCGCCGACCAGTTCGTCGTGGCACGGAGCCGCTCCGACGGTCGACCCGGGCGTACGGTCATCGCCGGCTATCACTGGTTCGAGGACTGGGGGCGCGATACGATGATCGCGCTGCCGGGCCTCGCACTGGCCACCGGACGGTACGCACTGGCCAAGCGCATCCTCACCAACTATGCGGACCATATCGATGGTGGGTTGCTGCCCAACCGCTTTCCCGACACCGATACTGCGGCAGCACCGGCGTATAACACGGCGGACGCGACATTATGGTATTTCGAGGCGCTGCGTGCGTACTATGACGCCACCGCCGACGCTGCACTGATCGGAGCGCTGTTTTGGGTGCTGGCCTCGGTCATCGACGCACACCTCGCAGGGACACGGTACGGGATACGGGTCGACCCCGACGACGGGCTCCTCGCAGTGGGCGAGGGGCAGCTCACATGGATGGACGCCAAAGTCGATGAGTGGGTGGTGACGCCGCGGGTGGGCAAGCCGGTGGAGATCAACGCGCTCTGGTACAACGCGTTGCGCGTCATGGAGCGGTTCGCCGGGCGGCTCGATGCGGACGCGTCGCGCTATCGCGATCTCGCCGCCCGGACAGAAGCGCATTTCTCGCGGTTCTGGAACCGCTCGCGGGGGTGCCTCTTTGATGTGATCGACGGGACGACCGGGAGCGACGCGTCGCTCCGCCCCAACCAGCTCTTTGCGGTGTCGCTCTTCGCCAGTCCACTTTCGCACGAAAAACAGCGCGCGGTCGTCGATTCGGTGGCGCGCTCGCTTCTCACACCGTATGGATTGCGGACGCTCGCACCGACGGAGCCGGCGTATCGGGGTCGGTACGGCGGTGCGCGTCGCGCCCGTGACGCGGCATATCATCAAGGGACGGTCTGGCCCTGGCTCATCGGGCCGTTCGTCCGCGCACATCTTCGCGTCTACCGCGACCCTTCGATGGCGCGGGGTTTCCTCACGCCGCTTCTCGACGAGGTCGACAGCTGTGGGCTCGGAACGGTCGGCGAGCTCTACGATGGCGACGCGCCGCACCGGCCCCGCGGGTGCATCGCACAGGCATGGAGCGTGGCCGAGGTGCTGCGCTGCTGGCAGCTCATCGCCAGCGGGACATGGACGCGGGAGTTTGGATCCAAGCGTGCCGAGTGAATACCGCACTCCGATCTCGGCCGTCGCTCGGTGCGGCAACTTTTTTAGTGGTTTCCGACTATTGCACACGGGGCTGTTACAACATGGGTATGGAGGGCTGCTGATCCTCATCGGCATCGACGATACCGACGCACCTACCGGCGGGTGTACCACACATCTCCTCACGGCAGTACTGGCCGAGCTCGAGGAGCTTGACATCGATCTCGTCGGCTATCCACGGTTGGTACGATTGAACCCCTGCGTGAGTTGGAAGACGCGCGGGAACGGTGCCGTGGCGCTCCATGTCGAGCCGCGCAATGGCCGGCCGGAGAACGCGAGCGGGGGCGCGCGCTTTTTAGTCGGCGAGCTCGACGGGGCGCCGGTCAATAGTTACCGGGCAAATGGTACGAGCGAGCGGGACCCGGCGCAGATTTCTGAGGTCGGCGCGCGCGTCGCGGCGGTGATCGACCGCGTGGCTCACCTCGACGCGGAGAACACGCACCCCGGACTCGTCGTCACCGACCGACACTATCGCGAAGAATGGTACTGGCGCGCACTCCACGAGGTGCTGCGGCCCAGCGATCTCGATGAGGTGCTGGTCACGCTGGAGCGCGACGAGCACACCTATCTCTACTACCCGAAAACAGCGCGCGGGCTTATCGGCGCACTTGCCGCGCTCGCATGGCCCGCGCACCGACGCACCTACGAGCTTATCGCGTACCGGCGTGAAAGCCGGTGGGGTACGCCACGGTCGCTCGATCGCAGGTCGGTGGTGGCCATGGATCGCGCGTTCCCGTCCACATTCGATAACTACGACCCGCTCAACGAGCAGGTGATCATCGCCCCGCATTCGCCCTGCCCCGTGCTCTACGGCATCCGCGGCACCGATCCCACGGTATTGCCCGACGCAATGGTCGCGGTAGAAAGTGAGGGGGCCGAACGATGGCTGGTCTACGAGACGAACCAGGCCACCGACGATCACCTCGTGCCTTATACTGGCGCACTGGCGCCACACTCGTCATTGGTGCTGCCGGGCACGGTGGCAGGCGCGCCGCGCACGATCCCAGGGTCGCATGTCATCGTGCCGCTGCGCTACGATAACGCCAATGCGATCGATTGCGCGGCGTACGAGCCGACGAAGCAGTTCCGGGAGGTGGTGCGTGCGCTCCATGTCGGCGACGAGGTGACGATGTACGGGTCTATCCGCGCCGAGCCGGAGACGATGAACATCGAGAAGCTGCAGCTGCGTACGCTCGCGCACATCGAGATCAAGATCGCGAACCCGCCATGTCCGCACTGTGGCAAGAATATGAAATCTGCGGGCCGCGATCAAGGATACCGCTGTCGGCGGTGCGGGACGCGCTGTGCCGAGGATGATGCGGTGATGGCGGAAAAAAAGCGCGCGCTCGCATGCGGGTTCTACGAGGTGCCGGTCTGCGCGCGGCGGCATCTCAGTAAGCCGCTGAAGTTGATGAGGGAAGAGAGTGAAGTGTGAAGTGT
>CAZSUE010000037.1:4514-14977 GCA_964609045.1 uncultured archaeon
GAAGTGTGAAATGTGAAGTGTGAAATGTGAAGTGTGAAATGTGAAGTGTGAAATGTGAAGTGTGAAATGGCGACGAAAGCAAATAGCTTTCAGCCATAGGAAATGAAAATATTAGTTGAGATTTCACTTCCTAAACCATTGACCATGCCAGAGGGCCAACGCTTGAAGACGACGACGAAATTTTCAAACCAAGAGACTGAAGGGTGGCGCGACGGGGGGCGGGGAACCGGGGAACGAAGTGCGCGCAACTGAAGTTTGCCGAAGGCAAATTTGGGCGCAGGGCGAAGCCCGGAGCATGTTACGCGCTGTTATGCGATTTCCCGTCAGGAAAATCAAGGAGGAGCGAAGCGACGACGCAGAGTTCTGAGGTGAGAGAAAAGAAACCTATAATCCCAGGAAGAACAGCCCCTCTTTGTATTCTAATTTTGAGCATTAGTCTAAACTCTCTCGATCGATTTCTTGAATATTATTAAAATCTATATCACTAGAAACTATCTTGAATATTCCTGAACTTTCCGATACAGCTAAATGAATTGCATCTCGAGGCTTCAATTAAGGATATCTTTCCATAAAATCCAAGGCAGCTAAAACATCTGGACCAGTTACATTCAGTATTCTTAGATTCGGTAATTGGAGAAGATCCTTGCTGGATTCAATTGCTTTTGTTCTATTTTTCTTAATCTTTATTATTACCCGAACGAACTCATCAATGGTAAGAGGCAGTAGCACTCTATACTTTTCCTTTTACCATATCCACAAGAATACCCTTTGCCTTATCTGCCTTATCATCAATATAGAGAATAGGAATTAAGAATACGTTAAGTATTAAGATATTTCGTAATTTCACCGATTATGAATCGACCCAACCCTTATAAGCCATCGAATTGTGAGTAGAGCATATCTTCCCATTTGATATTCTTTGGTTCTGGTACTCTTTCTTCAAATCTATTAAACAGCCAATTCAAAATTTTAAGTCCTTCTTCTTTTCTGATCAACATTTCGTTATATTCTACTCTAAAATGCATGTTTTCTCCAGCATTAATCTGAAACATTTCTCGAATTGGTTTAGGGATAACTATTTGTCCTCTTGCGCCAACCTTTACTTTGATCTCAAGTATTCATATAACAGTATATGATTACATCACTTGAGAGATATATACTTTTCTTAGGGGCAGATCTTTCAGATGGCGAGTATAGATTTCACTCTCACCGAGGAATTTCGCATAACGAGGGATTCGGCGGCACACTTGTCGCCGGACGCTGCCTCTGAGCGAAGCGAGGAGTGGCGCGATGGGGAAACAGGGAGTGCAATGGCGACGAAAGCAAGTAGCCTTCAGCCATAGGAAATAAAAATGTAGGGTGAGGTTTCAGGGCCGATACAATCGACCATGCCAGAGCGCCGACGCTCGAAGACGAGGACGAAATTTTCAGACCAAAGTCAGACAAAATATCGAGATTCTCAATTCTAATACCATAAGGTGGTTGAAAATCGTTAATCGCCACCCGCATACCGGTTACCGCGGGGGCAGGGCGGCCCCCACTTCCAACCCCTAACCCCTAACCCCTCCTTTTTCATACCGATACAATATTACAGTCCCGCCTCGGCCGACCTATCTGCTTACTGCATACCTTAGCTTTGCTTAGCTTTGCTTGGCTCTATGCAAGTGCTCGATCGCATCACTCGTCGGACGAGCTGTCGCGGAGCGACGGCTACCCGCCGTGCCGTGGGTTCGTTCCCCTTATTTTTCTTACCTGTCCTTTCCTTTACGAGAGAAAAAGCCTTATATCGGCGAGCGCCTGGCCTCTGGTAGTACACGATCTCTCTCCACGATCATCGTTCTTTTCGAGATAATGATCTACTTTCAATTCAAATGGACGGGCTGTAGTCGCCCATCGCCCACAGCCGATACGGGATCACGATTCGAATGGCATCGACATCGTCACACAGCCACAACCGCGCTTGCGATGACGAGGAAATGAGCGATAGCGATGATGCGGCGGGCTCGAAGCACGGCCCAAAGCGTCGTCGGGCAGGGTTCTATGGGCTCGTCCGCGATGTGGTCGTTGCGTTCGGGATCGTCGCCCTCCTCATGCTCAGCCTCTACCTCTATACCGGCAACTGGCCGCCCATGGTGGTGATCGAGTCCGAGTCGATGCAGCATTCGGAAGATAGCGTTGTCGGCGTGATCGATACCGGCGATCTCGTGCTCGTCAAAGCGGTGGACTCGCGCGACGATGTGGTGACCTGGGTCGAGGGGCGCGAAACCGGCTATACGAAATACGGCGATTACGGCGACGCCATCATCTATCGCAAGAACGGTGGTCGGCTGACGCCGGTCATCCATCGCGCCATCGTCTGGATCGAGTTCAACGAGACCACGGGTAATTCGTTCGACGCCCCTTCGTTGGGGGTCTATAACGAGCGGACCCGGCTGATCATCCACAATCTCACCTCGTACCACACCAACGAGGAGGAGCGCGTCGATTTCGTGATCAATATCAAGAAAATTCTTGAGAATGCAGCGAAGTTCCCTGGCGTGGATCCGTCCGGGTATGTGACGAAGGGCGACCATAACCGCGAGGTCGATCAAGAGGGCGGTATCCGTGACGAGAACGCCGCGCCGGTCCTTCCGGTCAAGATCGACTGGATCGTGGGCAAGGCGCGCGGCGGGCTCCCATGGTTCGGGCTGATCAAGCTCTATGTGAACGGCGACCTCGAGAAGGGCCAGGCACCGCAATCGAGCGTGAATATGTTGGTGGCGTCGATCCTTCTCATCATCGCCGCGCCGGTGGCCCTCGATATGATCTTCGCGCTCCTCGCGAAGCGGCGCAAGATGGAGGAGGAGCTCGAGGAAAAGGGCACCCCCCGCGATGACGACGGTGGGGGAGGGAGCGGTCCGCCGGAGGAGGGGTCGCGCATGAGCAAATTCGACCTCCTCCCCGGCCGCAGAAGCGGTGATTAGTTCGACGGCCGCAACACTGGTCGGTGCGCGTGTACACGCTGAGGAACCTATCGTACATGTTCGAGGGGGTGCGGTCGTCCCATCGTTTCAGTATGAACGGTTGTTAGAGTGAAGAGGATATCTCCACGGTAGGCCGTCCATAGTCGATATCGCGTCCCTCTACCTTCCGCTGGGTCGTGATAGCCGCTGTTTCGCGATGAGACACTCACCGACGAGACGAAGGCGACCTACTGCGCCATGTCGGTTGAGGAGCGGTTGGAGCTACTGGAGGCCCTCAACGAGTTCACCTAGCGGTACCGGATCGGAAATAAGCGAACGTCATCCCGTAACGAACCAGACCGGCAGGCGACATCACGGCGGCATCTCGGAAATGGCGCCTAATTCTCGTGCAAATTCCGCTCCCGAGTTGGACTGCGCCATGTTTGTACTATATAGCTTTTGCTCGGAAAATCTATTAAGGAGAAGATATCCGACCATCTATCATTCATCTCCGGTCGGGTATAACGCACACGACCCCGCACACGGGCGCGGGCGTGAAGTGCCACGATTCCCATCCAATTCCCTCCGCGCAGGGTGGGCGGAGCGCCGCTAGATCAGAAATCGAAGAGTGTTCGTTGTTCCTTATCCTCTTGCTCCGGTTCTTCTGGTCCCTTTTCCTCATCTTCCACCGCTGGAGCGGACTCCTCTGCATCTTTCATCACCGTATCCTCTCCCGATGACCCCGCGGCGCCCTCTCCGGTTCCGGAACCGGCCCATGCGCCCGCGCCGAGCGTTCCCGATGCGCCGTTCCCGCCCGCGCTCATCATCGACAGCTTGGCCACACGCCGGTCGCGCAGCTCCTCCGCCGCTTCCATCAGCTTCGTCACCTTTCGCGCGTTCTTCCGCGTATCGAGGATATACGCCACCTCACTGGGCTCGAACCGGAGTTGATGGATCATCTCCAATGCAAACTCCTCGTCCTCGTCGAACAGCTGTTTGAAGCGCTGGTACATATCGTTCTTGACCGCGTTGGTCGACATATGACAGAGCGACCCGATCTTCGTCATGACCGAGTGGCGTTTCATCCGTGCACCCTTGGACCGCCCCATCTTTCGCAGATAGGTGGGGAATTTGTACCGCGTCCAACCGCGATATCGTCGTTGTTTCGCCACGGCGACACCGCCGCCCATGAGATCGGAGGCGTAGGCCCAGAACCGATACTCGCGTCGTAGATGCACCCGCCCGAGAAAGACATCGGCACGGGAGAGATAGTTAAAACCCCGCTCGAGGTCGCGCGCCGCTTTGTACTCATGTGGGAGGTTCTCATCGACCCATAAGACTACTTGTTCCGGCGTTTCGTCGAGGTCGCGAAGCGTACTGCGTGCGAGCGCCAGCGAGTCGCTCTGGAGGACTTTCCGCACCGCATCGAAGATCCCGACCTTCGAATCGCGCACCCCCAGCGCATTGAGGTCCTGAAGTGTGATCGTGCGCCGGTCCCGCCCGCGTGCGATGGACTGGAGATCGTTGACCGCGCAGCGGAGATCGCCGCTCGCGTTCTCGACGAGCTTCGATAGCGCATCGGCGGTGATCTCGAGCTTTTCCTTGGTACAGATCCGTTTCACATGTTTTTTGATCTCGCCTTTTTTGATCGTTTTGAAAGGGATCGACTGGCACCGCGATTTGAGCTTGGACGAACGCTTCGTGAGACCATAATGGTCGTTGGCAATGAGGATGATCGGCTGATTGGTCTCCGATATGATATTGACGAGCGCGCTGATACCGCCACGATCCTCGCGCCCGAAGATATTGTCGGCCTCGTCCATGACGATCAATTTCCGACCGCCGCGTTTGGTCGAAACGAAATCACCGGCGTCGCTGAATGTTTCGTTGCTCGCGCCCACCCCCGCCACGCGGTTGATCACATCGGCGTTCCGCGAATCGGAGGCGTTCATCTCGATGACGCCCCAGCCCATATCGTTGGCGAGCGCGAGCGCGCTGGTGGTCTTCCCGATCCCGGGCTCACCATGGAGGATCGCAGCGCGCTTCTTTGGTCGCCCCTCTTCCCAGGCCGCCGCCCACCGCCGCAGGGCCCCCAGCGCTTTCTTGTTCCCCACAACATTCGAGAGGGTTCGCGGTCGGTATTTTTCCGTCCAATCTTCGCGCATCCTATCACATTTGCTATCGACTGGGGTCATTTAACCTTTTCTTTGGCGAGCCATTGCCGGGTTGGGTTGGGTTGGGTTGGGTTGGGTTGGATCGGGTTGGATCGGGTTGGGTTGGGTTGGATCGGGTTGGATCGGGTTGGATGGGGGTGGGTCATGTGGGCTCCGATACGGCGTTCTATTCGAATAGGGCGCGGAGATAGGGCCCGGCAAAGCGTACCAGCCGCGGGATCTTTTTAAAGAGGACCGCGGCGAGCTGTGCGGGATGGTCGATATCGCCTCGGCTCGAGATCGTCTCGAGGATCATGGGCTCGTCGAGGAGGTCGAACACCCGCTCGAGATCGCGATCGGAGAGCTGTTCAAAGGTCCGGTGGAGCCGCCAGCCCTTTTTCAGTTCGTCCCCAAGCTCCGCCATCCACCGCTCTTGGTAAGCCGCCAGCATCGCTGCGGAGCAGTCATCGTGCTCCAGCGCCTCGAGCGCCGTATCTGCGCAATGTTGCGCACAGCGTAGGCCCGTATAGATGCCACCGCCAGAGGTCGGTTTCGCTTGCGCGGCGGCGTCGCCCACGAGCATCACGCGGTCCGTATAGGTACGCTTGACAAGGCCCATGGGGATCGCGCCCGCCATATACCGGATCGGTGCGGCACCTTCGAGCAGCCGCGCGACGGCCGGAACCTCGAAGAGTCCGCGATAATAGGTATGGGCGTCGTCGCGCGGCGATGCACTTTTACCCAATAACCGCTTCAAGCGCCCGGGCTGTTTTTCATGGACGATACAGAGCCCGAGGAGGATGGTCTTTGGCGTCGGGATCAACCATGCGAAGAACCCCGGTGCGATGCTCCGGCCGGTGTACATCCGCACCATATCGCTTTCAATGGCCGGATCGAGACGACGCACCGCCAGCTCGGCTTGGAACCCGTGGATCACCCGTTTGGGGCGCGGCAATCCGACCCACTTGGCCACACCGCTCTGCACGCCGTCACAGCCGACCAGCAGTCGTGAAGCGACGGTGTGGCTCGCTCCACCGCGCTGAATGTCGACCTCGACACCATGGTCGACCACGCGCGCTCCAACGGCGCGTGCCCCAAGCCAGAGCTTCGCACCGGCAGCGAGCGCGCCCTCGACAATACTGGCATCGAACTTCGCTCGATCCACGACGAGTGCGCGGGGTTCGTCTGCGCAGATGACCAACTCGTGATCGGCGGGTGAAAAGATCCGTGCACCAACAATCTCGTTCTGGACCGAACCCCGATCATCGACAATGTCGAAAACGCGGGGGGTGATGAGTCCGGCGCATTGCACCGGCCACCCCGGTCGGCGATGCTCTTCGACGAGGAGGACGGAGTGCCCGCTTTGCGCGATGAGCTGCGCGACACGGCCGCCAACCGGACCGGCGCCGACCACGACCACTGCGAAGTGATGACTGGATGATGAGGAGCGGGATGGGGAGGGAAGCGGCATTGACGCTGGGTAGGAGGATGACGATATATAAGCACGGGGGAGGAGAGGGAAGAGGAAGGGAAGGTGAGGGTGGTGAGGCGAAGTGAACTGAACTGAACTGGTGATGTGGGGGTGAGTGATGTGTGAAGAGGAGGACGATCGGAGCTGACGATGAGCGCTGTGAATGAGGGGGTTGAACCCATGACAGGCCGGGCCGAACCAGAACGAAGAATGATACGCAAGGTGATACGCAAGGCTCACTAGATCGTATGTGGTCCCTCGATCCGCCGCTCTCGGCCCTCTCGTGGAGAAGTGGTAAAATGGCGGCGGTGGGAGTTCGGTCCGATCGAACCCTGATCTGATCACGGTTTGGGGATGGCTATATCGTCGGGCCCATGCGGCGAGAGCTTCAACTCGGGATGATACTTCTGGATGAGCCCGTGGATGATCTCGGCGTACTTGACCTTCTCACGCGCGAATGTGGCGAGGAATTCCTCCGAGGTCCATGGCTTATAATGCCCGCCAGCGACGGCGAGGGCGTGTCCGGGCTCGATCTTGAAATAGCAGGGTGAGGCGACGCGTGCGAGTTCCGCACCTTCCCAGAAGCGGTTGAAACCGCCGAACGAGTCGGAGAGATAGATATGAACATCGATGGGGATGTCGATGCCCTGTCGTATCGATGCGAACTGGGGTAAGGATAGATCGCCGAGCGGGTTGAAGGTATCGGCGCCGAGCATCTGGAGGACCTTTCCTCCCGCAGCGTTGGCATGGCCGGCGTAGATGGAGACCTTGAACACGACATCCTCGGGTATATCGCCCTCTTCGCGCAGTTTCGACAGCAGCCAGAGCGCGCCCTCGTCTGTGACGAGGAACCCGCGGAACCCGAACTCGATACAGCGCTTGATATCGGCGATGAGGTAGGCGAGGTTATCCGAACCACGGACACGCAGCCCCGATAGCGCACCTTCTGGACTGGCGAGCTGTCGACCGGTGTCCCAGCTGCTGCGCGGGCCCGGTGTGATGATCACTTCCATCTTGTGCTCGGCGGCGAGTTCGGCGAACTCACGCAATGCGTCGTCGGTGAGGAGTGTGGACCCCATCACGGTGCTGATGAGTCGATGGATCGCGATATCGCGCTTCTCCATCTCGTCGATCAGCGCGCGGAGCACACCGGGTCGCTCCACACCGGAGATCTCCATCCGATAGTTACCGCCGTCGGGGAATGTCTTTTCCGAGGTCGGGAGGTCGTAGCAATCGCGGCCAGGCACACCAACTTTTTCCATCATCGCACGGATCTCTTCCATTTGAATAACTCCTGAGTGAATGTAGTGTCTAGTCTCTCTCGATCTGTTTCTCTCGGTCTCGATCTCGATGGCCGGGGTCGGCACTGGCGCAATGTGGTTCTCGCGCGACACACCACCGATAGATACCGGCGCAAATAAATACGCGTCCGTCAATGTGCTCGCCGCATATTATCTTATTGGTCGACATTCACCTGGATCGGGTCGGTGTCACATCATGGGCGCGAAGGATGATACGATAGAGCGTGACGGTCGGACCTGTGTGGGTGTGATCGCCATTGCGTTCGGATTGACGCTCCTCTTTTATTATACCAGTGTGGGTTGGCTGCGCGGTTATATGGTCCAGTTCGGCGAGGGGAGATGGGGTGTCCTCCTCCTCTGGTCGCTCCTTATCGGTTCCCTCACCCTCGGCATGGCGCTCCTCGTCGTGCACCGTCAACGACGGCAAATGCCATAGTTGATATGCTATCTGCAAACGCCCATACATCCCTACTCTTGCCAACTCGGTTTGAAATCGTTATTGCGGTGCATGGGCCCGACGCGATGCTACCGGTTCCATTGGTCGCGATGGTCGCGCGCATATTCCTCGAATGTGATGGGTCTGCGACCGAGGATTCGCTCGACATCGTCGCTCACCATGCGTGCATTGCCGAACCGTACGCCGAGATAGAGGAAACACATCACCATGCGCAGCCCTCGTGGGACGCCTTGGCGGTGGAGATGCCGAATGAACGAGAGGAAGGAGGGGTGAGCGTAGGTGACGGTCCGTCCCAGTACTTCGGTAAGGAGCGATGCCACCTCGTCATAATCGAGTGCTTCGGCGCCGGTCAGCTCGTATGCGTTGCCTTTATGTCCCGGTTCGCACAACGCCCGCGCCGCCACCGCCGCGATATCGCGTACATCGATGAACGCGGTCTTTTTGCTACCGGCGGGGACGACGATCTCGCCATGATCGCGAATCTCATCCCGGTGCTGGGTATTGAGGTTCTGCATGAAGAACCCGGCGCGGAGGAAGGTGTGCGGGATACCCGATCTGAGGATCTCCTTTTCGAGCTTTCGATGCGGGAGATACGGTCTCTTCTCCGCCCCGAGCAGCGAGAGGAGCACGATATGGTGAACACCGAATTTGGATGCGGCCGTCAGAAACGGAAACATATCGCGCTTCACATTACCGATAGCCGGTGGGCGCATGAGAAAGCATTTCGTCACACGCTCGAGGGCGGAATCGAATGTCTCGGGTGCGTGAAAATCGAGAGCGCGTATCGTCCACCCCTTCTGTCGCTCTATTGCTATTCGCTGCTCAGTGGCGCGTTCGGGGTTTCGAACGGCTGCGATCACTTCGATGGAAGGTTTCGGCTCGAGTCGTGCGAGTTCGTTCAATAACGCCGCGCCTACCTTCCCCGTCGCGCCGGTGACGAGGATACGTTCGAGTGAATGACGGTTATGACGGTTATGACGGCGGTGAGGTTCGCGGTTCTGTTCAGCCATAGTGCATCCAATATCTCTGGCTATAAAAACCCGATCAAACGGAATGTAGATCGGTCCAGTTGCATCTGCGTGACGACCGGCTTCTGCTTCCTCATTTTGGAACCCAACGTTTTTTGTGGCATGGACCTCATCCGATCGCAGTCATGGCGGCTTCAAAGAGCGCTCCCGGTGGACGAACCGATATTGTATACATCGTATCGCATACATGCAAACGTCTCTATGCAAACTTTACCGCTTTACCGCTGCGTTATCCAGCACCTCTCAGTTCGGCCACAATCAATCAATAAATAATAAATAGCGGAGGGTCTATTGCGTCGCCCTGCTCAACGAATAAATGAAATGGGAGTGTCATTAATGGTTGCCTCACCTTCATCTTCATCGGAGTTCCTCGTCCCGGAAGACGTCTTCCTTACCTCCGGTGTTCATATCGGTACACAGCAAAAGAGCGCGAACATGCGCCAGTTCATCTTCAAAGTCCGCACCGACGGGCTCTATGTCCTCGATATTAAAGAGACGAACGAACGTATCCGCGTCGCCGCGAAATTCATCGCCCGCTACGATCCGGAGCGCGTCCTCATCGTCTCCGCGCGGCAGTATGGTCAGAAACCGGTGCGGATGTTCGCAAAGACGCTCGGGACGAAGGTGGTCCCGGGTCGGTTCCGCCCCGGTATCATGACGAACCCCGAGCTCCAAAAATATGTCGAGCCCGCGCTGGTGGTCATCACCGATCCTGCCGCGGACTCGCAGGCGCTCCGCGAAGCGGTCAATATCGGTGTGCCCATCGTGGGCCTCTGCGATGCGAACAACGAGACAAGATATATAGATCTCATCATCCCGGCCAACAACAAGGGTCGTCGCAGCCTCTCGGTCATCTACTGGCTCCTCACCCGCGAGGTGCTCAAGAACCGGGGGATAATCGAGGAATACGAGGAGTTCGTCTTGACCGCTGAGGATTTCGAAGCGCGGCTCTAAAGTATACTGTCCGATCATATTTTCAATTCAATCCCTGTGTTCTCCGATACGCCATAGTGCCTTCGGCACTGGCAGTCTTCCCTCGCGCCGTTGGCGCTTCGCGAATCGGCCACGTTTTGCTGCGCAAAACGGCACGCTCCCCGAACTTCTTCGAAGT
>CAZSUE010000038.1:0-14968 GCA_964609045.1 uncultured archaeon
GCGACACACTTGTCGAGGGACGCTGACTCCGAGCGGAGCGAGGTATGGCGCGACGGGGGATCCGGCGACACACTTGTCGACGGACGCTGACTCCGAGCGAAGCGAGGAATGGCGCGACGGGGGATCCGGCGACACACTTGTCGCTGGACGCTGACTCCGAGCAAAGTGAGGAATGGCGCGACGGGGGATCCGGCGACACACTTGTCGAGGGACGCTGACTCCGAGCGGAGCGAGGTATGGCGCGACGAGGGAACAAGGGAACGGGGGACGCCCCATATTATGGTCCATCTGGCTTATTGCTTTACATCACTTCGGCGCGCTGACACATTCGTTCGCGTTCGTGCGTCCCAGTGCGCGGTGCACAAGAGCGCGTAAGATGCATGATCCTCGACCGATCTCGAATAATGAATGAAATGAAATGAAATGAAACGAAGTGAAGTGAAGTGAAGTGAAGTAGGTGATCGCATCGCACTTTCACTGGCTGGAAGGGTCGAGGAGTTGTTGTTGCATCTCGATGAGCTGTTTTACGCCGCCGCCGCCGACGGTGACCATCCGGTTGAGCTCGTCGACGCCGAACGCCGCCGCTTCCGCGGTGCCCTGGATCTCGATGAGTTCGCCCGCGCCGTTCATGACGATGTTCATATCCACATCGGCGGTGGAATCTTCCTGATAGCAGAGGTCGAGGAGGATATCGCCCTCGACAATACCCACCGAGACCGCCGCGACATAATCGGTGATCGGGTCGTCGATAAGCTTGTCACGATCCAAAAGCCATTGGACCGCTTGATACAAGGCAATGAACCCGCCGGTGACCGATGCGGTACGTGTCCCACCGTCCGCTTGGATCACGTCGCAGTCGACGATGATCATTCGCTCACCTAGCTGGCGCAGTTCGATGGCGCCGCGGAGCGAGCGGCCGATCAAGCGCTGGATCTCTTGCGTGCGGCCGCTGAGGTGGCCGCGCTCACGGCGTTTGCGGGACTGGACAGCGCGTGGGAGCATATTATATTCCGCCGTGACCCAGCCCTGGCCCGATCCGTCGAGCCAGTTAGGAACGGACTCTTCGACGGTGGCGGTGCAGAGCACCCGTGTATCGCCGAACGATACGAGTGCGGCACCTTCGGGCGTGGTGAGGAAGTCGGTATCGAATGTGATGGCTCGGAGCTGATCGGGTTTGCGGCCGTTCTTTCGGTTCATAGCTATGCCTCGGTGGGAACGATCTAGAGAAGGGGTAAACGGCCACTAATTATAAAAGCGTCGATTTGAGAGGAGGCTGCGATCCGGTACTCTACCGCACCTTTCCAACCCAAATCCTGTGGCACCGAGGGGGACCCCGGGTGCTGATGGATGCTCGGGCAGTGTCCCAACTCCATCCCGCTCGGGCCCAAAATGGATCCATAAGAGTAGAAGGCACGAGAAAAGTTCTTAAATGACGGGTAGCATACTGCGTCGAAGAACCCTGGGGGAATATACAGTATGGCGAAGGACCCCTGGTTGGAGGAAATCGACCAGATCATCAACGATTCGGATGTTGAGATCAAACGTATCATCCGCGAGCGCGAAGAGCGCGAGAAGAAACGTGCCGAGCGGATCAATACGGTGAAAGATGCACTCCTTCCACGGCTCGAGACGGTGCGGAAGCTGATCAATCAAGATAAAGTGCTGCCGAAAGATCTCCCACCGAAAATTATCGAGGACGATCTCAAGATCACGCTCGAGATGCCGCGCTTAAGCGAGGTCAACTCGCTCGATCTCGTCTACAAGATCGAGATGCGTGGTGAGATCACCTACCTCCGCGTATATAACCTCTATCCCGACGGTAAGCTCGATCAGACCGGGTTCACCGAGGACGACTACGATGATTTCGTGAAAGATAGTTTGAAATCGTTCCTCCAATCATGGTATACCCGTAAGATCGGCACCGAGCTCGATAAAGAGCGCGAATACGAGATAATGATCAGCCACCGCGCAATATGATATAGTATAATATGATACAATATGGTAGAGTATGATAGAGTATGATGTCCTACCCTCTACTATCTTATTCTATCCTATCCTATCTTATCTATCTTACCATAGCCTATGATGCCGATGATCGAGTGACGGGCGAACGGGACTGGCGTTTTGCATGGGAAACTGCGCGACGCAATTGTTCGAAACGATATGGGTATACAACGGCAGCATGAATGGACAGTTCTCCCTCCTTTTCGCTGTGGGTTCGGAGTGTGACTCCACTCGGCGGCGAGGAGTGGTGACGGCTATCAGAGAGAAGCAAGGGTGCGAATTTTATGATCATCAATCGCTTTGCGGACGGAAGACGCGATAAGAAGCTTGTTTATGCCTCAAACGGCACGCAGGAGATCCAATATAAGATCCCGCGCGGCGCGATCGTTCGCAGTGCAACCTGCCATCTCGAGCTGATCGAGCGGCCGGATCAGGCGGTGCGCCGCATCGGCGTGGTCAATAATATCAGTCTCGAGGAGCTGAACCATCTCGAGGAGGTGCTCGAGCAGACGAGCTGGGGAAAGCAGGCGGCAGCGGACGGTTGGTCCATCGAACGTAAGACAAAGTTCATCGTTGGCGAGGCGGGGAACTATAGTGTGATCCCCATCGATCCGAGTACGATGATCACGGCGCATCCCGCATACTATAAACGCGAATACGACGCGATCTTCATCCCCGACGGTCCGCTCAATGTGGATCTGACCAATCTCATCACCTCCGGACTCCCCATCATAACGAACAACCCCTCGGTGGCGCAGAAGCTTGGCATTGCCAGCGAGGTCAGTCTCAAGGCCGGGATCATCTACATGCGCGTGGTGGAGCCGGACAATTATGTGAACCACGATTTCGAGGCCGAACGCGTCCGTGTGGGCGGCCCGATCAACGACCAGAGCTCGCATATCAAGGTCAACGCCATGGATGTGGGCGATTTTGGGGCCAATGTGATCCTCGATACGGGTGAGCGCGGTCAAGGCGTGGTCATTTCCGCGGTCAACCGGAAGCATATCTATATCGGCTTCCAGAAATTGGAACAGGTCCTTAGCGACAATAAGATCTATCTCACCTTCAAACGCGCACTGGAATGGTGCTCGGTGGGCGGCTGGATCGTCGACCTCACCGTGGATATCAACGATCGACCCGCGGATTGGGAACTCACCGACGAGGAAGAGCGCTATCACGAGGTGGAGGACTTTTCCGAACAGCTCAACGATTATCTCGAGAGCGGCGACGCAGTCACCGACGACCAGGGCTATCATACGATCAAGATGGCGTTCACCTCCTCGTCACCCGGTACGGTGATCGTGACGCGGTTGAATATCGAATGCTATTTCATCATGACCATTACGCGCTTTCCGGATCAGGAAGAGAGCACGGTGCTCCAGTTCGAGGAGTCGCAACGGCAAATCGCCAACATCGAGGTGCCGCGTATCGCCACGGTACGCAGCGCAAAGGTCCAGGTGAGCGGTGCATTCTCCAACGAGCGCGTGGCCATCGCCTCCAGCGATGAGAGCGATGTGCACGGCGCGCTCATCTCGCCCCAGATCATGGTGGCGCAAGAGGTGCGCTCCGATATCAACCTCACTATCTCGCGCGTCGCCGTGCACCTCGCGAAGATCGAGAACGATTCCGAGCTGATCGCACAGATATGTGAGGGCGACGCCGGCCGGCCCATGAGGAATGTCCTCGGCGAGGTGGAGCTGGGCTCCAACGATATCCCTTCGTCCTATCGCTGGCTCGATCTGGACTTCGATAACCTCGTGCTCAAGAAAGATACGAGCTATTGGCTGGTGTTCCAAGCGCCCAAGGGCAAGGTCAATTGGCACGCCGATATCAAGAAACCCTGTGGTGGGATGCTGCTCTATAGCAAGGACGACGGCGTCAATTGGATGAACCATTACATGGACGGCCTCTTCAAGGTCTTTCACGAACTGGAGGCGTACGATACTTCGCCCAATCTGATGCTCGGCGGCTCGAAAGGGCTCAAATGGAGCTTCTCCGGGCGTTTCGACGATACCTTCGAGCTCATCGATTTCACGAACGAACTGAACAATTATATCGCCACGGCGGCGGATAAGACGAAGGAGACGGTAGAGATGCCGCTCATCTTCACCACCGAATCCATCGGCGAGCTGATCCTCTCCGCCCTCGAGATCGAATGCGAGGTGCCGAACCTCGATCTCTCCGAGGATGTGGAAGAGGACATCTCCGAACAATTGGCGAGCCTCTTAAAGATGCTCGAGTTGCTGGAGGTGAAGGTTCGCGAGGTGCTCGACAATATGAGCGAGGAGGAGCGCGAACAGCTCGAACCCGAACTGGAGCGGCTGGGCGCTCTCGCGGAGCCGTCGGAGCCCGAAGAAGACATCCCGGTGCTGAAGGTCGGTAAATAGAGAGATCGGGGCTGGCCAATTGCGCCCTCCGCTTGCTTACCCCTGCTTACCCCTGCTTACCGAATACGGTTTGGTGCTGCCAGCGACTGAGCGAAAGAAGGCAGCCCCACCAGAGATTATCGCGACGCCACAGGAACCGTTCTTTCTCTACCTTCATCTAATTGAGGCGATTGGTGGGCGGGGCGCCGCCTGCGGAGTCCGGTTCGGTGCCATTGGCGACTGAGCGTGGAAGGTGAATCGCAGAGATGGCTGATGGACGCTGCAATTAGACCCTCCCTTTTGAACCGCTCGATCGTATTTTTGTTAAAAAAGCGAATATACGCAACCACTACAATTCTCAAGCACAATTCTCAAGAAGTACTCCTCGATACCGCCGCCTCGAAAGAGCTGACAACACTATAGAGACCGCCGACGGGCCTGCGAGCGGTCTCTCGTTTTCATATGCAATGAGCATGGGGAAAGATGGGATGCGTGTTCGTCCGCCTATCTCTCGTTCGACCTATTGGAACTCGAGCGGGCCGCGCCGGCCGCACATCTCACATTCGATCTCTTCCGGCGGGTTCTCGCGGCTGACGATGATCTCGTGACCGCAGGAGGCGCAGGCGATGGAGATCGTGTCTTCGGTCTTCATCGTCTCCACCGTCTCGCCGTCGGCCTGGTAGGCCTCACGTTCGGCAGGCGGTTCTTCTATATCCTGCCGCACCTGTGCCTTCGCCTTGGCTTGTTTTCGTTTCATCATCATTTTCGAGATGAATTGGCTCATGAGCGAAAATACGGCGAAGATGCATGTCATAATAAAAATTGCGAACCAGATACCCATTTGGCCACCACCAAGCTATCGAGGTACTCAGTACATGACCTTTTCCTATATTAAACATAACGGTAAGGAGTTGGAGTTGGAGTTGAAGTTGGGAGTTGGGTTGGAGACTGAGACTCCGTTCACCGCCAAATGTGGACCCGACCGGTCTCAATCGCGCGGGTCGGTATCGCGCTGGCGTATCACGCGGTAGCCACGCGATCTGAGTTCGGGCTTGAGCTCACGGTAGAGCTTCTTCTTGAGCCCTTTGCGATGGAAATAGACGAGCGGTTGCGTCATCTTAGTAAACTCCAGCGCATCGACGGCGTCGCGCATCGGTTCGCTCAGTGCGGGCGTTTCTGGTGCGGTGGCGCCGAGTGCGAGTTCGATCGCATCCAATGACGCCTCGAAACCGCGTTTGAGTTGATAGTTCGGCACCATATGCCCCACCGCGACCCGCCGTTTCCTCGCAAGATCGGTGAACCGTGGCGCGTAATGACCGCCACCCACGCCGATGGCCACTGGCTCGGTGAGAAGCTGGTGCAGTTCCTCTGCGTTGCTTGGGTCGGTAGTCAACGCGATGAGATGCGTCATCACCGCGGCCAACGCCTCGCCCGCGCTCACTTCGCTCCATGCGTTCTCATCGCTCCCGATCTCGATGAAGAAGGTGGGCGTGTCCAAATAGGGGCCATGGTGCGTGACCTCGTACGAGATGGTGAAGTCGAGGTCATCCGCGCGCTTGCGGAGCGAACGGAGCGCGGCGGTCATGAAATGCGGCGCTGCGCGGACGACTGTGGACGGCTTACCGCCGAGATCGGCGCTCTGGTAGTTCCCGATCGGGTGGACGGTGAGCGAGCGTATCCCCGACTTACTCTTGTGCTTGGAGAGGAAGACGAGGAGCTGGGGTCGCACGCCCAGCTCGTCTGCAACGGTCCTATCGATATGGTCCGCATCGAGGTGACGGGCGGCGGTGGTGATCACGCTCCAGCAGCCGCTGGGGTCGGTCCGGACCGGCTCATCTTCGAAACGGCCCGCTTCGTTCCAGTCAGTACGGTCGAGGAGACAGTTGCCGATATTCACACTGGCGCGGTCGGCCGTGGAGATGATGATGATATTCTGTGCGTTTCCATCTCGGTGGTCGTGCATCTGGGGTTCGTTCGCGTCCATGTTCGTCCTCCGATACGGTCGCGCTCCCGGTCATAGGACCCGCTGGAAGGGTGACCGTCTTCGCGGCGGGGGAATGGACCGGTGAGGGATAGGTCTTTTGGTTCCACTCCCGCTCACATTTCTCTCCTCGGCACCGTTTATCTATTCAAATGCCATGAAACGAAAACTTCGATTCGTGAGGTATGTGAAGGCGTATTTGTTCCATTCCAGTAAGGGAAAGGGAAAAAACAACAGAACAACAGAACAACAGAACAGGGGCGACCCCAAACTACCAATCGGCACCCGTCCGCCGCACCCCGCACTGCCCGTTTCCCGTTTATTCAACTCGCCGGTCTTCGAGCCATTGGGCGCAGATGCGCAGACCTTTCGTCAATGCCGCGGTTTGGACCACATCGGGCGTGTCGCGGAGCGTATGGTAATAATGCGGTACCGGTTCCTGCGGGGTGGCGATGACGGTGGTGGCCGGAACGCCGACGCGGATGAACGACGCTGCATCGGTCTGCCCGATACGAAGGTTTTGACGGTCGAAATGGATGCCATGGGTCTCGCCTGCGTCGGTGAGCTGGCGGTTCAATGTCTCGCAATAGGATATCCCCGTCAGTTTTTCGTTCTCGATGAGCACGAACGCATCTTCTTCCGCAATGCCATCGAGATTGATATTCACTGTATCGGCGTCGCGGAGCTCCTCGGCATGGCGGCGCGCGTAGCGTTTCGAGCCACGGATACCGGTCTCCTCCGCACCGAACGCGATGAGCCGCACACGGATCCCAGCTGCCGCCAGTGCCGCGTCGTAGCCGTCTGCGTTCAGCAGCCGGGCGAGCGCGGTGAGCACCACGATACCGCTGAGGTTGTCCGACGCGCCGGGGACCGGTTCGTACTTGACCTGGAACCAATTGATGATGAGGAACGGAAGCGTGGCGAGGAGCGAGGAGCTGACCAGGAGAAAGATGAACGGTGTTTCGACCCCGAAAAGTGACGGTGCAACGATACCGAACCGCGCCAATAGCTTCCAGAGCGTATAGACGACGGTAGCGCCAAATATAAGCGCCATGCCCACGAAACCGCTGGTCACGAGAAACGACATCTTGTCCGGCCAGTTCTGGATGAACCTGAGGATGAACGCGCTGTCGTAGTGCGCAGAGAAGATCGCCGTGCGGGTTGCATCGGAGGCGGCGGCGCCGAGGTCGGCGATGACATTATGCGACGTTTTCTCCTCCCAGAGGCGGGTCTTTTCCAATACCTCGCGGTTGGCGAAAAACTCGAAATACATGATCAGGAACGCGACGACCATGAGGAGGCCCCCGATCTCGATAAAAAATGGGAAACGGTCTGCGAAATAATATTCGAGAAAATGGGTCGCGAACGCGATAAAGGTGAGGAGGAGGCACACGCGTATCCAGTAAAGGTACGCACGGTTCCGAAGCTGGAACGATTCGCTCTCGACGCGCTCGGTATATTGTTCGAACTCGTCTATGAGGCGATCTTTCGCCGCATATTCCGCAACCGAGCCCGCTTCGCGCGGCCCGATCTCGTCGCAGATCTCGCTCATCAGCCCGTGCATATAGTCGCCGTATTCGGCCTCGTCGAAGGTTGGTTGCGTCATCGATCTCATCGATGGCTAATTCGATGGCGGTACATAAATGATCGCCAGCCCCTCGCCCTCGAAATGCCGACCGGCACATTCTGATGCCACATGTTCTCATCTCATCTCATCTCATATGATCTGATCTCATCCCGTTACTGGGAAGGTAAAACCTTTATAGCGAGGAAAGCTAATAAAGCGCCCGTCACCTTTTCTCTCGTTCACCGGGCCAGCGGTGCAAAAGGACGGGTACGCCTATCATTGCACGATGATCCGAGCGACCCACTCGAGGTTCGACCGTGGATATGGAAGCGGGTTCCCCCATCGATCAAGAACGACTTCAGGCGCTCGATGCGGCGCTCCAAAAGGCGCATTCGAGGATCAACGAAGCGCGGCGCATCGGCGCACCGATCGACGGAGCGACCCAGCTCTACGATTCGGCCACTGGCGCCATCGAGAATAACGATATCGAGAGGGCGTTCGAGAACGCGCATGCGGCGATCATCGCTGCCGAGAAGCAGCTGGAAACGCGCGTGAGCGAGGCGGTGGAACGCGCGATGCAACGCGTTGCGAAC
Source organism: uncultured archaeon (assembly GCA_964609045.1). Classification (GTDB taxonomy): domain Archaea; phylum Thermoplasmatota; class Penumbrarchaeia; order CAZSUE01; family CAZSUE01; genus CAZSUE01. The sequence goes on from CAZSUE010000038.1 coordinate 8,512, forward strand.
CAAGAGACGATGTTCGAGATCCCGAACGCGAAAACGCAGCTGGAGAAGGCGCAACGCGCCATCGAGAACAGTGAATATCAGCAAGCGTTGCAGTTGGCCCAAGATGCATTGGAAACGGTGGATACGATCCAGGCGTCGTATGACCGTGCCGTGACGCTCCTTCGGTCGACTTGGGGGCGCCTCAGTGATGCGAAGGAGAAGGATATGGATGTCGACGCTGCGGAGGCGCTCTTACAGCACGCGCGGCGCGCATTCAAACAGCAGGATTTCTCGGCCACGGTGGACGCATGTGAGCAGGCGGCGGAGCTGATCGCGATACCGTCGGAGATCGAATACGAGAACGCGACGCGCCGGCTCGATAACTATCGGGAACGCATAGATCGCATGGAGGAGACCGGCTGCGATACCGCGTTATTGAAGAAGCGGCTCAAAGAGGTCGAGACCGCGATCAATCTCCATCGATTCGAGGCCGCTGCCGAGCTCTTTTCGCAACTGGACGACGAATGCCGCGTGGCACGCGAAAAGAAGCATCGCGAGGAGACGCTCGAAGCACTGGAGACGGTGGATAACGCGATCCGCGATGCGGAAGATGCGGGCTTGGATACCGGCCGTGCGACGACGCTGTTCGAGGAAGCAAAACGCTGCTTCGATGCCGGTGAGATATTAAAAGCGAAGAATGTCGCGCTACGTGCGCAGCAGGTGCTCGAATCGTTGCGACACTATCAGGGACGGGGTGTGGCCCGCGAGCGGCTCGAGGCGTTTTGTTCGTATATCGCGGATGCCGAAGAGTTCGGAGCCGATATGAGCCATTTTCACGATGTCCTCGCCATTGCCGAAGGGCTCGAGGAATCGGGCGATTACGACGAGCTCGTCGAGCTCGTGGAGGACGAGATGGAGAAAGTGAAGGAGCTCCGCCACACCTATTTCCTTCAGAGCTCGCCGATCATCTTTTCGTCTGCGAAACGCTCCATCGCGAAGATCAAACGCCTCGGGCTGGGCTGCGAGAAAGCTGAATCCAAGATGGCGGAAGCGAAGCTCCTCCTCGACGAAGGGCGGTATGAGAAGGCGATCGCGGCGGCGAAGGAGATCTCCGCGACGATCCAGCGTATCGAGCAGAAGCATTACGGCGAGACTGCGTCCGAAGCGTTGTTGCGGTTGCAAAAAACGCATAAGGAGCTTTCCTCCGCAGGCATCAATACGCATGAACTGGAGCTATTGATCGAGCAGGCGTTGGCGAAGTTCGAAGCAAAGGAATATATCAAGACCCTCGATCTTGCGAAGCGGGCGGAGCGTGCGGCGGAGAAATACCGCGACACCTTTTACGCCGCGCATATCGATGCACGATTCGAAGCGGTCGAGGGGCTGTTCGAAACGCTGGAGGCGGAGGCTTTCGATACCGAACTTGCAGCCGAGATCGAGCCGTTGCGCACAACGCTCGAGGAGGCGCGGGTGTTTGCAGAGAACGGATCGTATGGTGCGGCGTATCGTACGCTGGACGAGATCGAGGTCGGGCTCCAACAAGCGCGGCTCAAGCGGTTGGGCGCGCGGTACGATCGGATCGTCGAGGATGCGGGCACGGTGACCGAGCGGCTGGGGCTCATTCCCCCGGACCTCTCCGAACTGGCCGATATCCTCGAACGCGCCACGGACGAGCTCGAGAGCGGCACGCTTTCCGAGGCGCGGGACATAATCGCCCGCGCGTGGTCGATGCTCGAGACGCTCCAGCGGCAACGCGATGCGCTGGATCTCCTCGTGGGGCTCAAGAGCGCGATGGAGGAACTCATCGGAGCAGGGGTGGAAGCGGAGGTGCTGCGTGAGCGATACCAGCGCGCAGAGGACGCAGTGCTCGAGGTCGAGTTCGATGTAGCGGATGCGGCGATCGCCGAGCTCGAGCGCGAGCTGGAACAGGCACGCACCCGTGCCGAGACCATCGAGAAGGAAGCGGAGCGCGCGATCAGCGATGCGCAAGAGCTCCTGTCGGAGAATGATCCGAAGATCGATGTGGAGAACGCGCAGGATGAACTGAAGCGTGCGATCGTCGCGTTCGGTACGGATCGGTTCGAAATCGCACTGCAGCATGCGACGAGGAGTATGGAGCTCTATCAGTTCGCACACAAGTTCAACGCGATGGTCGAGACCCTCCAGGAGACGCGCGATCGATTACGGCGTGCGAAGAATGCGGGGCTCGACATCTCTGCGGCGCGCCAGACCTTCCTCCTCGCAAAACCGGCGCTGGAGCAGCACGATCTCGATCGTGTCGAGGAGATCGTCGTTCGTACCGAGCAGGAGCTGGAGCGGGTAAAATCGAGCACGGCGAAGCGTGAAAAGCGTGCCACGGACGAGATCCTCGAAGTGAAGGACCGTCTCGAAGCGGCGCGGAAGACGGGCGCGGACCTCGCCCGCGCCGAGGAGCTCCTCGACGACGCGAAACGCGCCTACAAGCGCAAGAATTACGATGGCACGCTCTCGATGCTGGCGGAGTGTAAGGAAGAGATCGACACCTGTGAGCATATCCGGATGGTGATCGGCGAACTGAAACACACGCGTCGCGAGCTCGACGAGCTGGAGGCCATGGGCGTCGACACCGACGACGCCGAGGATATATTCAGTGAGGCCAAGCCCGCATTGATCGCGGGCGAGTACGATCGCGCGCTCCATCTCGCGCATCAAGCGCTGGGCTATGCGAAGTCGATGATGGAAAAGACGGAGATGGAGTCGACGATCACCGCCGTTCTCGACCGCGTCGCGCGGCTGAAGAAGCGTGGGGTGGTCTTGGGCGATGCAGCGTCGATCCTCGAGGACCTCGAGTCGATCCCGGCGCGAGAGGTGGTGGAGCGGCACCGGTTCGCTGAGCGGCTCGATGAGGCGCTGAACGCGCGTGAGGGTGCGTACGAGGCCGCCGCACAGTCGATCCGCGATCTCCAGGAGAAGCTCTCGCAAGAACAGAAACGCGGCGTTGATGTAAAGAACGCGCGATCCGCGTTCGCGCGGCTGGCGGAGAACCTCGACGACGGTAATTACGACGCCATCCTCGCGCGCACCGGCGAGATCGTTCGGTTGCTGGCGGAGGCGAGCGAAGCGTACGACCGCGTGGCCGACGCGGTCCAGCGGGCGCAGTCGGAGATCGGTGCGGCGCGGAAGCTGGGTGCGGATGTGAGCATCGCACAACAATATTTCGGTATCACCGCCCGTGCGTTGCGCGCGGGCAATAACGAGGAGGCGTATAACGCTGCGCAGCGTGCCTACGAATCGGCGTCAAAGGCGCGCGAGCGGTACGAAGAGATCGTCGCCACGGTCTCGGCGGTACAGAAACAGCTTGCGGCGGCGCGATCGAGCGGATATGATGTGTCCAAGATCATGTTCGTGATGAAGCAGATGCTCGATGCGTTCGACCGCGCCCAGTACGACCATGGGTTCGATCTGGCGCAGGATTGCCTCCGCGAGCTCGATCGGCTCATGAGCCGCCACGAGCAGCTCAATGCGCTGTCCGAGCGTTGCGAGCGTGCGCTTGCGCGGGCGCGGAAAGCGGGACGGGATATCGCGCGGGCGCAGGTGCTCTTCGAACGGAGCACATTGGCGAAGAAACGCGGCGATTTTACGCGGGCGGAATCGTTTCTCGAGCAGTGTTTCGAGTTGGTGGGAACTGAGCAGGATCGCGACGAGTGAGCGTAAAGGGAACGGAGGGAAGTGGGAAAATGGGGATGGAGGGGAGAGGACGTTGAGGGCGGTGAGGGCGATGAGGGCGGTGAGAGTGTGGGTTCGATTCGTGCAAGCCGATTCGTCCCGCTACTTAAAACTTCGGGTTAAACACTTATAGATCTTCATTCTGCGGCGGGTGGTGCATGGCCTCACAATACTTCCTTACCTTGCCCGCTATTTAAATTAGAAAATACGATCGAGCTGTCCGGACGAGATGAACGCAGCGCTAGCGTCATGTGCGGGGAGGGCCTCGTCGAGTGACTGCATCCGTGTCCGCGTCCGTCTCCGTCTCCGTCTCCGCTTCAGCGTTCGGCTCCTCCTTCGCGAGTCGTTCGTTCTCCTCCCCCTCATGGTCGTAGGCTTCGTCATCCGGTGGTGGAGGCGGAGCTACTACGGGCGCAGGGTGAGGGGTTGCGTTTTGTCGGGGGCCTTTGTTCGGTGGCGTGGCGGCGGCGCTTCTTGGCCGTGGGGGTTCCGACACGACTTCTTGCATTTGCGTCTGTGTTCGGGTTGGGGTTTGAGTTTGAGTTTGAGTTTGGGTTTCCTCTGCAATATACTGGTTGGCTTTCGATTCACAGAGGTCGAAGAGCGCGCGTGCCGATTCGAGGTCCTCCTCGTCGAACGCCTTCTTGCCGCGGAGGAAGACGCGGATGAACGAGTCTACCAGTGATCGTTGTGTTGGTTTAGTTGACGCGGGTGTGGTTATTGGTGAGGGTGAGGGTGAAGGTGAAGGTGAGGGCGCCGTTGAAGGTGAAGGAGACGCCGATGAGACGGATGATGCGGCGAGTGGTGCGGTAAACGGTGGTGTGGATTGTGTTTCCGACGCTGGCGCGGCCACTGTACTCGTCTCCACACCGTTTTTGCTCTTGACTTGCGCTCCTGTCTCGATCTCAGCGTCGGGGTCGCGTGTTGTTGGCAATTCGGATCCAGGTGGGTGCTCGACCGCCGGACCCGCTGGAGGTACGTTTTCTCGCAACGAGCGGCGCGGTCCGTTCCGCTTTTTTCGGCGTTGTCGCGATCGCTTCGTCTTCGTCGCGCGCACACGCTTGCGCTTGTGCTCGTGCTTGCGTTTGTGTTTGTGTTTCGCGCGATACCTCGACTTTCGGATGAAGAACTCCGCCTTTTTGTTATCGGGATCGAAGTCGAGCACCTTATTGCAATAGAATACGGCCAGTTCCATATCGCCGTCATAGTACGCGCGTTTCGCGTCGTTCATGAACTTTTCGATCTTCAGCCCTTTATCCCAGGGCTCACGCGGCGTGTTGTCGGGGGTGGGTTCGGACGTTTGTTCCGCAGCGGTCTTCTCGTCGGTGGCGTCGTTCTCCGCCGCGTGCTGTGCGAGATACTTTTCGCGCCGCCGCGCTTCCGCTTCCTTTGCTACGAGATGGTCTTCCACGGCGTCGGGCTCCGCCCAGTTACGTTCTTCGAGCCCGGGCATACCTTTCTCGAGGTAGTTTTGGGCTTGGGCGAGGGTCTCGAATTTCATCAGCGAGGTCTGTTTGGCGTCACGAAAGGTGACCTCGTTTGCGACCCAGTAATATCCGTCGATCTCGACCGGTCCTTCTGCGATGGCGATCACCCGGCGAAAGTGGGTTTCCTTCTCTACCGAGTGATACCATATTGTTCAATAATATTGAGGTTTTCGGGATGCGCGGAGAAATAGTCGCGCACGGGGTCAAGGATCTGGTTGAGATAGCGGCTCACCGCCTGTTTTAGGTCCATGGGATGGAGGGCCTTCTTCGAGAACTGCGTTTCGAGGTCGTGGTAGGAGTCGAAGTTGAGGTTGCCGCCCCATTTTTCCGGCCGCTTGACGGTGAACGGCTCGCTTGCGCGCAACAGCTGCGGGAAGATAATGAGCTTGCAGATGTCGATGACCGGGTTCGGGTCCAGTTCGCCCTCGGGGCAGAACGCGCCGTTGATCTTGCGCGTGACATCTTTGGGGCTATCGTGGATATAGATGCATGAATCTGGCTTGCTCTTGGACATCTTCGCTTCTTCGGGATCCATGCGCCCGTTCATATCGAGCCCGGCGAGGAGCGGCGTATGAATGGCGATCGGTTTGGGCCAGTTGAGCTTCTCTGCGACATCGCGTGCGAGCATGTGCGCCTTCCGCTGGTCGAGCCCGCCGAATGCGACATCCACGCCGAGTTCGAATATGTCCGCCACCTGCATTGCGGGATAGAAGAACTTCGAGGTATCGATATCGCCCTCGTCCTCTTTCCTCCCCATGATGGTCATGGCCCGTTTGGTGCGGTGGAGCGTGGATTGTTTGGCGACGCGAAGCACCTTTTCCCAGTAGTCTTTCGAGTCGATGAGCCGGGAGGCGAAGACATACTCCAGGTGCTCTTGCGGCAGCCCGAGGGCGGTGAAGCAGTCGATCATGTACCGGCCGCAGGCTTGGATCGCGTCGATATCGCCGCCGTATTTGTCGTTGATGTAGGCGTGCCAATCGGCGAGGAGCACGGTCAGCTCGAATCCCGTTTCGAGGAGATCATGAAGTTTATTTATGATGATCATCCAGCCGATATGGACCCGTCCGGATGGTTCGAAGCCGATGTAGGCGCTCCGGTTCGGTTTGGTCTCGATCAGCTCGGCCAGTTCGGTCTCCATGATGACCTCGGCGCAATTGTCGAGGAGACGCTGGAGTGGCGTGCGTTGTTCTCGTTCTGCATTGTTCTGGTTGGCCATAGGATCACATTGTTTGGTGGGTGAAGTGTAAAGTGTGAGGAGAGGGAACGGGGGAACGGGGGAACAGGGG
>CAZSUE010000039.1:0-8261 GCA_964609045.1 uncultured archaeon
GGCATAACCTTCTTCCTCCTGACGGTGGATCTCGAATCGATCCGCAGGGCAGGCGGTCCCATGCTCAAGGCCTTCCTGCTGGGCGCCGCCGGCTCGGCGCTGGGCGGAGCGGCCATGGGACTGCTACTGGCAGAGGCCATCGGGCCGGATGCCTGGAAGCTCTCGGGACAGTTCGCGGCGACCTACATCGGCGGCGGTGTGAATTTCGCCGCCGTCGGTCAGGCTCTCGACACGTCCGCCGAATACTTCACGGCGGGCGTTGCCGCCGACGTGATCGTGACCGCGATCTGGCTCATCGTGTGCATTACGCTCCCGGAGTTCTTCGGCGACCGCAACGCGAAGGAGCTTGCCGCATCCACTGACGCCGCGAGCGCCGGCAGCGACTCCGGCACGGACCGCGTCGGCACCCTCCTCCACACCAGCGGCGAGGCCGTCACGCTGTGGGACCTCGCGGTGCTCGCGGCCATCGTGATGGGCTGCCTGTGGCTGTCACGCACCATTGCCGCCGTCGTCCCCGTCGTTCCCATGATCATCTGGCTCCTCCTCGTCGCAGGCGCGCTCCTCTTTGCCGTGGCGTTCTTCTATAGCAATATCGGAGTCGGCGGTGGCGTACTCTATATGCCGATCATGCTCTATTTCCCGGCCATCCTCGCCGGCGGTCAATTGATCCCGACCACGGCCCGTCCGCTCTCGCTTTCGTTCGTCCTCGTGCTCTCGTTCCTCTCTGCGGTGAACCACTATCGCAATCGGTATGTGGAGATACGGTTCGGTGCACTGATCGTCGGGCTGACCGCAGGCGGCGTGGTGCTCGGGCGGTTCTACGGGATCACCCTCCCGCCGCAATGGTTCTATCTCCTTTTCACCACCGTGCTCGGGTTCGTCACCGTCAAACTCCTCTTCGATATCCGAAGGCGGTCGTACACCGAGGACGATGCCGCGGAGGAGAGGCGCTCCACCCTCGACCGGCTGCGGTCGTTGCCGACCTCACGGTTGGCGCTCTTCGGGCTCATCGCGTTCGGGGCGGGGTTCACCTCCATCACGCTGGGGATCGGCGGTGGAACGATCCTCGCGCCAACCTTGATCTATCTCGTAGGATTATCCATACGCCGCACGGCGGGCACCATGGCGTTGGTCAATCTTTGCCTCGCGTTCATGGGCTTATCGCTCCTGTTCCAATCCGGTGCGTCCTATTCCATCGTGCTCGGGCTGCCGTGGGCGTTCTCCATCGGCCTCGGCGCGTTTTTCGGGTCGTACTGGGGATTGAAGACGCTAAAAAGCAAAAGTGTCTATTGGATCCTCACCGTGGTGCTCGGTATCGCCGCACTGGCCATGGGGCTCAAATATCTCAACACCGTCGGCGTCGCACTCCTCGGCTGACACGACGCTGCGTTCTCTAACGCGTAATACAGATGATCGAAGTGATCGGCCATGTTGCGTTTGAGGCATATCTCGACCACTCTTTCATCGCTCCTCGCAATGGCCCCAAAGACGCCGTACGGTACCGACGAGGATGGATCGTAGATTTATATGCATATCCTGCGACGGCGGCGCCATTGGTCCGACGGCACTTCGGGTTCCATTCCCCCACCATCACTCCAGTAGCCGCCAGGGCTTCGGAAAAAGCACCCAATGGCCGTTGACATGGGTGAGCCCGTCCACGGTGAGCCCGGTGCGCTCACCCGGCTCGACGAACTTGAAGAAATAAAGCGTATTTCCCAGCTTGATCCGATGGCTCGCCGTTCGGTATCCACCGGGGAAATGGTACGCGCGTTCGTTCTGCGCACGAAGGTCGCTCACCGTCGCTTCGAAGATGAGCATATCGGTCTGCTTCGGACCGGGCGCGAGCCCCTTCTCCTCCGTGGACCAGAGCGCGTGATAGCGCGCCCGCGCCATGGGTGCGAAGTCCGGTTCGAAATAGGTATCGTAATCTTGTGCGGCGGGCTCGAGTGCGGCGACCAATGCGTTATGGTCCGCACCGGGGATGACGAACTGGGATACCACCATCCGTGCACCGGCCAACCCTGCGGGCATATCATCGAACATAATGACACAAACGACGATCGGAGGGCGTTATTCCTATTTGAGCGTATTGTATCCTATCGCATCGCATCGTATCCTAGCCTATTGCATCGCGTTAGATTGCAAGTGCGGGCGCCGCTCGCGAGCGACGGCAACCCGGCGCGATCTATGGATGAACTCATCCCGCATCTCGTGATCTCCCAAGAAACACCTCGATGAGCATGCCCTCGATCACGGACGCGACCACGGTGAACGCGAGGAGGAGGAGTGCAAAGAGGAGCCCGAAATAATAGATCAGCATTGGAAAAAGCGGCAGCTTGACCGCGCGGTTATAGAGGAAGGCGGCCACCAGCCCGTCGCGCATACCCTTCTCGCGCAACTCGCGCAAGAGCGGGAACCAGACATAGATGGGGCCATGGCTGAGAATGCCCGCCCCGCCAGCGATCAACCACCCTTTCCAGCCGGACCCCTCGCCCACATATTTCGTGATGCGACGGGGACGGAAAAAATAATTGATCGACCCCATGAGCGCGATGACGAGCACGAAGATCGGGATGAGCTGGACCACCAGTTGCCCGGCGACGGCCAGCGAGTGATGGACGCCCGAAGCATCCACCACGAAAAGGACCACATAGACGGCGAGCACACCGAAGAGGAACCCGAACCCGATGATGAGGTCGCGCTTGCGCTTGCCACCCTTTTTTCCGTCACCACCGTTCCCGCCACCTCCACCGTTACTTCGACCTCCACCTCCACCGTTACCTCGACCTCCATCGCCACCGTTACCTCGACCTCCACCTCCACCGTTACCTCGACCTCCACCTCCACCGTTACCTCGACCTCCACCTCCACCGTTACTTCGACCTCCACCTCCACCGTTACTTCGACCTCCATCGCCACCGCCGCCCGGACCACGCTTCTTTGCCGCATCCCCGACGGCGCTGCCATCGTCACCATCCCCGTTCGCACCCACCGCTACACCACCACAATAAGGATCGAAACTGCAAACAGTGCAATGAGAAGCGCGAGCGCGAAGCTGAGAAGGTTCCTAAGCGCGGCGAACCGTGCCCCGAACGCGCCCGCCTCCGCGGGGAACTGGACCACCCCCACCGTGACCCACGCCACGATGAACGCGGCGGCGGCGTAGAGGCTCACACCGTTCTTCAGTAATTCGCCGCCGATGATATAGCTGGTGATGGGGTTGCCGGCGGAGACGCTCCCGAGGAGGTCGCCGATGAGCGTATCGCGCAACGCCGCGCCCGTGAAGACATGGGCGATGATATCCTTCGTCAAATAGGTCCGGATCAGCCCGACGAGAAGGATGACGCCGCAGAGGAACGGCACCATCTTCCCGAACCCGCGCAGCGCCTTGAGGTAGCTCTCCTTCAACGACGCGGGGCGCGCCTTCTTCCCGCTAACGCCGGCGCCGGCTCCAGATATTGAACCTTTCGTCATGATCGCGACCAAACCGATAGAGAGAACGCATTTTGAGTTTATACTGTTTCTGATGCCGGGAAGTGTTATGTGGCTGACCGATAACTACGGCGTAGCCGAGCTCCTACATATGTTTTGCCCGAAAGGGCCAAGTACTAGAACAATTGGCACCCGCTATCAAACGGGTTGTCGGTCAGCCTCTTATGAGCTGAAATGACATGATATGATATGGTAAGGTCTGGTAATGTCTGGTAAGCTTATAGTCTAATGTGATGTGATGTATTGTGGTGCGATATGATGTGATCTAATGTGTTCTGATGTGATGTGGCCACTCACAACCGTGCGACGATGATGGCACCGACGATCAGTATGGCCACCATGAACGCGGCGAGGACCCAGCTCACCAGCATGAGCACCACGAGGATCGTGCCCGCGATGAGCACGCCCAGCGCGATACATGCGAACGCTTTCTTGATATCGAGATCGAAGAGGTAGGCTACGAGGGAGCCGGTCCATGCGCCGGTGACCGGGAGCGGGATGGCGACGAAGAGGATGAGCCCGAGCTCCTCGTAGCGTTCGATCTTCGAGGTCGCCTTCCGCCGCGTTTGCGAGAAGAGGCGGTTCATGATCCGGTCCCAGAGCGGGTATCTCCTGAGCCAGTGCTCGACGCGATGGAGAAAGAGGAGGATGAACGGCACAGGGAGCAGATTGCCCGCCACGCAGAACCCGTACGCCGTATACCACGGCCAGTGATAGTAGGCCATGGCCACCGGTATCGCGCCACGCAGCTCGACGAACGGGATCATCGAGATAAAGAGGATCTTGAACCAGGCCGGGACCGCCCCGAGGAGGTCGAGGAGGAACCGTTCCATGCTCAGTCTACCACACCCATGGCGCCTCCAAATACGGTCCCGGTATCTAAATCATTGGTTCCAATGTATCGCCTGGCCTGGCCCTGGCTCGACCAAAGAGCCATACCACTCCTCCGCGCTCCACCAAAGTGCCGCTTCGTCCCTGCTCGATAGACATTATGCTTAAATATGACCCGACGATTCCGTTCCCACGGGTGTGTGCCTGAGATCGAAACCCGCCATGCGTCCTCTCGCCATCGCCGCGATACTCATCGTGCTCCTCCTTCTCGGGCCAGTATCGGTATTCGCCCCACTACTTGAACCTTCGTTTTTCCACCGGACCTAGACCGTCTCCGCACAGCACGATGACGCCACGCGCGGTGCCATCATCGGCTCGATCTCCAATAATTATTATCGACAACCCTGCCACGGCCTGACGGTGATCATCGCGGGACCCAACGGTGTACTGGAGCTTGGGAGCACTGACGCCAACGGCTCCTTTGGCTTCGAGAACACGCTCCCCGCAACCAACTATACCCTCTCGGCGATCCGCGGTTCAGAACGACTCCTCCGGATGAACACGACGGTGCTCCCCGCTGAGACCACATTCCTCACCCTGGAGGTCCACTACCTTCTCTCCACCACCGCAATACTGCAGGGCCGTGTCGACGGCTTTTCAGAAAGCGATGAGGAGACATACCATATCCACGCGGTCGGCCGCGATTGCTGTTATGCGAACACCACTGCGGTGGACGCCGACGGGCGTTATTCCCTTCCCCTCCCAATGGGAACCTTCACCACTTCACCATCACGCGTACGGGCGCGAACAATGACCCCTATGCCGCCACCCATGTCGAGAACCCATATCGTGTATCGTCCACCAACTCGGATCGAGCGTTACTCTGGCAGAACCTCTCAGTGGCCGAAGAAAGTGCCGAGACCGCAGAACCGCACGATCCGATCACCTTCTTTCTCGATAACTGGACCTCTATCTTCATCCTCATCGCAATAAGCACCACACTGATCGTCGGCTACGCGTACCTCACCATCGTGCTCCGCCGCCGCGAGCTTCAAAAGCGCCATATCCTCACCGACGATCTCTTCTCGTTGGTGAGCTTCACGCTAAAGACGGTCTACATCCTCGGCGCGCTCTATATCGTGCTCAACCTCGCGGGCTATATCGGCGGGTTCGTCGACAATGTCGTTTTCCCCTACCTCCTCTCCGCGCTGAACGCACTCCTCATCATCCTCATCCTCATCCTCATCCTCATCGCTCGCATCATCCGCATCACGCTCAAACGCATCACCCAACGCAAGATGGAAAAGCGCGGGAAGGAGCTTACCGCCAGTACACCCATGCTGCTCCAGATCGTGGTCAAATATATCGTCGTGGGTGTCGTCGGCGTGCTCATCGGCGTCACGCTCCTCTCCTCGCTGGGGATGTACGAGATGATCGCCACACGAGGCGCCACATTCCTCCGCGAGAACCTCGGCTACATCACGCTCATCGGCGTCCTCCTCGGGCTCGGCTATTTCATCACCCACCTCACGCGTGCCCTCTTTCGCGACATGGAGCGGCGCGGAACGAAATATTCGCCGCATATGATCGGCACGATGCGCAAGAGCATCAATTTCGTCGTCTATTTCATCTTCATCCTCGTCATCATCTTCACACTCCTCAGTATGGCGAACATGCAAGAGATCGGCTCGCCGCTCATGGTCATCCTCTCCACCATGCTCGGGCTCGTCGTCGCCATGGCCGCCACCGGCTCCATCGGAAACCTCCTCTCCGGACTCGTGCTCCAGAGCATGAAACCGTACGCGAAGGGCGACCGCATCCATGTCTCGGGCGGCGTGACCGGCGATGTGGAGGACATCTCGCTCTTCTTCACCCGCGTCCGTACACTCCGGAACGAGCTGGTGGCGATACCGAACAATCTCATCCTCGAGCACGACATCATGAACCTCTCCAGCTCCGCACCGGTCGCCATCGATGTCGATCTCTCCATCTCCTACGAGGTCCCCGCGCGGCTCGTGTTCAGCCTCCTCCGGCTCGCGGCGAAAGGGACGCCGAGCATCTGCGAGGAGCCGAAACCGCGCCCCATGCTCATCGAGTTCAATAATTATGCGGTGGAGTATCGCCTCCGCGCCTATCTCGACCATCCCAGATCGATGCCGGTCATCCGCTCGCAGCTGCAGGAGAATATCCAGCGCGTGTTCTACGAGTCGGGCGTCGAGATCCTCTCGCCATGGTACCATATCAAACGCGAAGAACGGTTCCCCGCACCGGACGAAGTGAAACAACGCTATGCGGAGATGGCCGCGCTCGACGGCCAGCTCGAGGCGGGTATCGACGACGACGCGGTAGAAGAGATGATGGCGTACTTCGATCGGCTCGGAGAGGAACCCGGCGATGCGCGGCCGCCACCACCGCCTCAGGATGCCACCGCAACCGCAACCGCAACCGCAACCGAGAACGAAAGCGAGAACGAAAGCGAGAGCGTGAGCGACCACAGCGACGATACGAAACCGGGCGGTGCCAAAAGCATCGCGATGGCAGGGATGTTCGAGCGGAAACACTGGTGGAGACACATATCGGCGAGAACGGGGAACAACTCCCAGCCAGCAAAAAGCACGAAGCGGCGCAAGAAGGGGACGACGGGGAGGAAGGGGAGGAAAGGGACGAAGGGAACGACGGGGGCGAAAGGGACGACGGGGGCGAAAGGGACGACGGGAAAAAAGAAAAAGAAGAAAAAGAAAAAGCAACGGCCAACGCAACGGGACGAGGAGCGAGACTGAACGCGCAACGGGGCGCCCGAGCCGCGGTTCGGTGGAGGGCGTTCTATTCTTTTCTCGTTCCACTCCACTTCATGGGAGATGCCGGCGGCCGACCTGATATCAGACCGGCATCATTCATCGATTTCATCTGCCGTCCCTAGCGTAACAATAATATTGAGCTTGCGGCATGACAACACGGTGAAGAACGATGGTCAGGATCAATTTTTGTCCGAACTGCGGTGATCGGCTCAGTGCCGTGGCGGTCGCAAGAAGACAGTGTACGATCTGTCGAGCGACGCTGGACCTCGATCATATCACATTCAACTATTGCCCCAATTGCCGCGGCCCCATCTCATCGGGCATCTGCGAGCGGTGCGGCGTGGCCATCGGCGCGCTCGAATTCGAGGGCACCGCCTTGCGGAACCTCGAGCCGCTCTCCGAACGCCATCCCGTGGACGAGCTGCTCGAGCAGCTCCTGAGCGAAACGCCGGAGGAGAAGATCGCCGCCGCCAACGCGCTCAAGAGCCATCACGATCCGCGCGCCATCGATCGATTGACGGAGGAATTGAACAGCACCGCGCAGCCATCGACGCGCGAGGTGAAGACCGCGGTCATCGATGCGCTAGGGGAGTTGAAAGCGACCGCCGCCACCGAAGACCTCGTGAAGGCCGCCACCGAAAACGACGATCCAGCGATCCGTAGCCATGCGGTCCACGCCCTTGGCAGGATCGCCACCCCCGCGGCGAAAGAGGCGCTCTTTTCCGCACTCGAGGGCGACGACGCACCAACGGTCCGCGCGGGCGCCGCCGCAGCCCTCGCCATGTTCCCGGGCCAACAGACACTGGACGCGCTCGTGCATGCGCTCACCGATTCGGAGCCGGTCCAGAAAGCCGCGGCGACCGCACTCGTCGAACTCCGAAGCCGGAAAGCGGTAGACCCGCTCCTCCCGCTGCTGAACCACGACGATCCCGATGTCTGCTCCTATGCTGCCCTCGTCCTCGGCGAACTCGGCGACCCGCGTGCCGTCCCGCCACTCATCGCCGCGCTGGATGTGGTGCCGGAAAAGACGCGCGGCACCTACATCGATGCGCTGCTCCTCCTCGGCGATGTGCGCGGAGTAGAACCGGTGATCGAGCTCATACCCTATCTCGGGTCCATCATCCACGAGCGCAGATCGGA
>CAZSUE010000039.1:8271-10636 GCA_964609045.1 uncultured archaeon
CACGAGCGCGTGCTCGATACGGTGGCGACATATTTCGGGTTCAACTCGCGCGACGAGCTGCTCGAATACTATACCATCCAGCAACGAACGGACGAAACCGCAGAAGAGGAAAAACCCGCCACGCAGCCAACGGCGCGGTCGGAGCCGGAGGAGACGCCGAACGAGGCGCAAGAGACGCCAGAAGCGGCGCCGGCGCCGAACGCAGCGCCGAACGCGACCACCGCAGCGCCCGCGGTTGCTATGCAAAAGAATGCGCCCGTCACCGAAAAACACCCAAAGCCCACCCCTGCCACCCCAAACGCCTCAGCGGGAAAAGACGCAGACGCAGAAGGTTCCAAGAAGGAGACGGGAGCAGAAGACGAGGACGAAGGTGAAACGGAAAGCACACACGAGAACAAATGAACTTTTCATTTTTTCAACGCCGATGGAACGGGGTGGACCGATGGAACAATCCGACCGTTCAGCAGCACGCATCATCGCCGTGCCAGTCATCGGCGAACGCCGACGCGAACCCCACGACATGGTCGAAAAGCTCACCGTCATTCGGAGCGCTCGGGATGGTGAAGAAATGCGCTCGGCAGCCACAATCGGACGCGCCCATTCCCGACACCGGCGCCGTTGCGCTGAATGATGAGCGAAAACGCGCAGCGAGCGCGCATTCGGCCCGAACGCCGGCGAGCGCCGATCGGTCCGGCGCGAGCACCGCCACCACACATTCGATACGCGCTGCGGGGTGCGCGAGAATATAATCGAGATGCCAGTGCATCCGTTTCTGGTCGCGCGAGCGCGCATGGCGCGAAATGCGCGCGCGCAAACCACCGGGCCCCATGGCCGAGCCGACATACCAGTATCGGCCGGTGCGAAAACGGTACGCTCCCAACGCGCCGATCGAGATCGAGATCGAGATCGAGGTTGCAGATGCGTCCCCTCGCACCTCCGCTCCCGTTGCTCCCGTTGCTCCCTCCGCACCCGCTCTGATCGTGGGACGCGCGGACGAAGCCGGCGCAAGTACGATCGTGAGGAGGTACAGACCGCCACATTGGGGTAGCTGAGCGATATGAGGTGGGCTGGCGACCCGGACCGCATCGTTCCATTTCATGTTCAGGTATTTGCTATCGCCGGTCATCATAGCCCTCGAGCACCTGACAAAAGGTCTCAAAGCTACGCGCGCCGAAGAGGACGAACACGATCCGGTCGAGGCTGCGCTCGCTGGAGACGAATGCTCTCGCACACGCGATCATGATATTTGCGCACCGGTCCAATGGGTAACCGAAGATACCGGTGCTGATCGCGGGGAACGCGATGCTCCCGAGCCCCTTCGCTTCCGCCATCTGGAGGCTATTTTTCGTGGCAGCGCGGAGCGTTTCGTCCTCGTCGCCTTCGCCCATGCGCGGGCCCACCGCATGGATCACCCATTGTGCGGGGAGCCGTCCCGCTTCAGTGATCGCCACCTCGCCGGTCGGTACCGGCCCGTGCTCGCAAACCCATGCATCGGATTCGTGTTGGATGACCGCACCACCGCACCGTGCAATAGCCGCGGCGACGCCGCCGCCGTGCGCGAGGCGACCGTTCGCGGCATTGACCACCGCGTCTACCGCCACCTCCGTGATGTCGCCATTCCGCAGCTCGATCACGCCATGTTCGAATGGAACCTCATAGTGCGTCGCCATCGTTCCACATCCCTCTCTCACGATCGAAACAAAGGTGCCGGACCCGTCGTACCGCTCATCCCGCTTCCTACTTTTTTACTTTTGCTTCCCGATCGGGCTATGCCATGCTATGCTATGCTATGCTATTCTATGCTATGCTGTGCTGTGCCGTGCTGTGCTGTGCTGTGCCGTGCTGTGCTGTGCCGTGCACAGGCGCACGATCGAGTGAAACGAGGTGCGGCGATGATGGACGGTCACACGCCTGACCCACCGCGGCATGCTTTTATTAATCCGGCATCGTATTATAGGTGTCCTTTGATTGATAGTATTCGAAACGGGTACTGTTTGCAGTGGTCCATCAAACGATGAGACGACCGTCGCGACCCCGACCGTTGGATCTATCCGGTGATCTCATGCAATGGAATACGAACATCCGCACAAGCCTCATCTTCACGCTTCTTCTCGTAGCAGTCATGACCCTCGCGCCATTCTTCGGCATCCTCGCACCGAACGCAGTGGCGGAGACCAACCCGCCCGACGAAGGCGAGAACACGACGCACCATCATACGGGCGACTGGTTGATCAGATCGGGCGATTCGGTCTATCGCGGCAACCAAACCATTGTCATCGCGGGCGATATCATCGTCGAAGCGGGCGGCTCGCTCACGCTCTACAATACCGCGATACGGTTCGATTGCTCCTCCGAAGGCGAATAC
>CAZSUE010000039.1:10646-12604 GCA_964609045.1 uncultured archaeon
TCGAGATCCACCCCGGCGCCTCCTATTATGCAATCGACTCGGTCATCACCTCCGATACCGCACACGGGTTCTCGTTCGAAATCGGCAAACAGCAGACCTCCAGCACCGCGATCGTTCTCGATGGGACCGAGGTCTCGAAACTGGACGACGATGGCGTCCTCATTCAGCACAATGAGGATGTGACCGTTGCGAACTGTACGATCGACGACGGCCCCGGGCAGGGGCTCAATCTCCGTGAGACGAACCTCACCCTCGAATATAGCACCATCTCCGCGTTCAATGTGGGGCTCTATATCGACGAAAGCGCCGTCTCCGTTCACCATTGCGACTTCGATGCCAACGAACGCTACGGTGCCTATGTTACCGATGGCGGTACGGCGCGGTTCGAGGCGTGCACCTTTACGGGTCAAACCACGCTTTCGAACAGCGCGGGGGCGGTGGTCTACGACCGATCCAATGCAACATTTGTCGGCTCGAGCTTCCAGGGAAATAACTACGGTCTTATCGTGGACAATGGCGAAGCGAGCTGCATCGGCGGTACGATGAACGAGAATCTCAAGTTCGGGGTGCTCGTCGACGAAGGTGACGCCCAACTGCATCGCTGTGAGGTCGCGCGCAACACCCAGCGCGGCCTCTATGTCGATGCGGGACGATTGACCATGGCCAATACCACGGTGCGCGATAACGGTAACGACGGTATTACCGCGTACGGCGGTGTCGTCGCCTCTACCGACGATACGATCACCGGCAACGGCGCCACCGGCTTCTCGTTGGTGAACGCGAACCTTACCCTCCGTCGCGGGACCGTCGCAGGCAACACGAACTACGATATCTTCACCAACGCCACCACGGCGCATATCGCGCACAGCACATTGGGCGGCAACGACAGCGCACCCACCGAGGTCGCGCTCTTCGGAAAGAACCATGCGACGCTGGAACTCGAAAATACCACCATCTCACACACCAACTACGGTGTCTATACCGACCGTGCCACAATACGGCTGGAAAACGCCACCATATACTATACCGATGTCAGCGGGCTCAGTTTGCGGGCGGGATCCGATGCACGCATCACCGATAGCGTGATCGTGGACCATAGGAATACGGGTGTGGGCGTCTTCGGCGCCGATCTGACCATGACGCGGTGCACCGTCGATGCCAATCTCGGTGGCGGGCTCTATCTCAGTGCGTCGAATGTGACGCTGAGCCGGAGCACGGTTTCGAACAATTCGGAATACGGCTGCTGGGGGCTGGATGGAACGAACCTCGAGATCGAAGGCTGCACCTTCAACGCGAACGAACGCGGCCTCGTGCTCTCCGGCTCCAACGGTACGGCCAAGAACACCACGCTCCGCGACTCAAGCTCGCAAAGCCTCTATTGTAACGAACAGGCGGCGTTCACCCTCATCAACACCACCTATGAGGAGGACACGCATATCGTCGAAGACTCGGAGGTGACGGTGCAATGGTATCTATTAGTCGCTGTCGCCGACCAGCTCGGGCAGCCGCTCAGCGGCGTCGGGGTGACGCTGACCGACGCGAACGAGGAGGTGCTCTTCGATCTCACCACCGACGCAACGGGGACCGGCGGGTATCTCGCGCTCACCGAAAAGGTCGTCACACCCTCCTCCGAGACGCAGTACACACCGCACCAGCTTACCGTGGCAACGCTCCCGGACCGCCCCGGCGACGGGCTTAGCACCACGCGTACACTCTCGATGCATGCAAGCCGCGTCGAGACGGTCACTTTCGAGAACACCGCGCCCTCTGCGCCACAGTTCGTCTTTCCGACCAACGGCACCGTCGTCGACGAGCTGAGCGCCGATTTGCAGTGGAGCGCCGCCACCGAGGACTTCCCCGGCGACCGCGTCGTGAACTATACGCTGGAGTACGGCATCGACCCGGCGTTCGGGGAAGGGACCAACCGCGTTTCAGGGCTCCTCGAGCGGAACTATACG
>CAZSUE010000039.1:12614-14947 GCA_964609045.1 uncultured archaeon
GATAATTCGTACTATTACTGCCGCGTGGTGGCACTCGATTCCTACGGGCTGCACAGCGCGTATTCGTCCACGCTCCAGTTCGGTGTCGACCTCGCGAACGAGGCGCCGGAACCGCCACGACTACTCAGCCCGGCGAACAACGAATACTACTCCAAGGCGGTCTTGAAGTTCGAATGGGAACCGGCGGAAGATATCGATCCGTTCGATACGATCGCCGACTATACGATCCAATACACCACCGACGTAAACTTTGAGTCGGCGCGGCTCATCACCACCGAAAAAGTAGGGACGACCTCGTATAATATCCAGGTCCAGACCAACCAGGTCATCTACTGGCGCGTCTCCGCCACCGATGCGCGCGGGCTCACCTCGCCGTACCAACCGGAACCGTATCGCGTCATCGTCGATCTCACTTCCGAACCGCCTTCCGATCCACCCACCATCGAAGACCTCCCCGACCTCAATATCGGGAAGAACCGTGAATATCGGTTCGATCTCACCCCCTATGTCGACGACGACGGCGGGCGCGAGAACCTCTTCGTCGTCACCGACCGGTCCGGCGTCGATGTCGAGAACCTCACCCTCGTCTTCAACGAATCGGAGGAAGACATCTTCGACATCTCCGTCATCGTCTCCGACGGGTACAAGAGCAACGAGCGGTCCGTGGGGCTGCATGTGATCGTGCAGACGAACTGGCCCCCAGAGATCGGACGACCGTTGCAGCCGCTCACCGTGGACGAGGGCGAGAACCTCACCGATGTGTGGCGACTCGACGAGTATTTCGTCGATTATGACGGCACCGCGCCGATGGAGTACTTTGCCACGGCAAATGTGAAAGGCGACTTGATCAGGATCAATATCGATCCAGACACCCATCGCGTCGACCTCCATCTCGATGATGCATGGAACGGGAAAGCGTTGATCACCTTCCGCGCGGTGGATCAAAAGAACGCGTTCAAGGAACAGAGTATCACGCTCACGGTGCGCGCGATGAACGACCGCCCGGTCGTGCGCGATCAGATCCGCGACCGCTCGGTCAACGAGGGCGATACTTGGGAGATCGATCTGCGTAATTTCTTTACGGACGAGGAAGATGGCACAAATCTCACCTATTCTTGCAACAATGACGCCATCGAGATCTTCGAGGGGTATATCGCGCGGTGGAAGCCCGACGAGGACGCGACGAAAGTGAGCGATGTCGTCTTCACCGCCACCGATGAGGAGGGGCTCTATGCGAGTACCGACCCCATCACGATCAAGGTGATCTCGAAGACGGTGCTGGACAGTACGATGTTGACCATCATCGTCATCGCCGCCGCAGGCGTCGGCGCCACGCTCGCGTTCCTCTATAAATACCTCGCGGGGAAGTTCGAGATCGAGGAGATCTTTCTCGTCGACAAGGCCGGGCTCCTCATATCGCACATCTCCAAGAAGGAGGACTCAGCGGTGGACAAGGATCTCATCGGGAGCATGCTCACCGCAGTGCTCGATTTTGTGAAGGACTCGTTTAGGTCCGAGGTCAAGGGCGAAGAGAGTCTTGGCAAACTGCAATACGGCGACGCGACCATTATCATCGAACGCGGTGATATGGTGGTGCTTGCATGCGTGATCTCCGGTGAGGAGAACCCGCGGTTGCGGACACGGATGAAATCGATCCTCAACACCATCGAGAAGAAGTACTGGTATGTCCTCAGGGACTGGGACGGCGATGTGGATCAGCTTCAGGAAGTCGAGGAGATCATCGGGAAATTGATCAAGTAAAGTTTAGTGAAGTCTACTGAGGTACAGCGCAGTAAAGTATAGTAAAAGAAGGTGGAGGCAACGGTACCGCCGACGGCATTCTTGATCTATGGACGAAACAATAAGAGTGGAGTGCGTCGAGGATCCTGAATCCTCTCGTATGCGCGTTCGAGGAGGCCGCGTTCGAGATGGATAGATGGATGGATGGATGGATGGATAGATGGATGGATGGATGGATGGATTAATGGATGGGTGGATCCGTATCAATCGATGTGGATGATATTGTTCTTTTCATCCACGGTGATCGATTTTTGATCGAGGTAATCGAGTTTCTCTTCGAAGATCTCGATGATCGCCTCGAAATAGTCCTGGGTCTCGCTCAGGAGGGATTGGATCTTCCTGCTGTCTTCCAGGTTCATCTTCCCCTTGATCTCGGGCGGTTCGTGCTCACAGATCCGGGCGAGGTGATCGAGGATCACGAGCTTACTCACATTGATGATCTTCTCGCGATGCGCCCAGAGGTCGCCCGCGCCGATCTCCATCTCGGTATCGGCAACGGCATCCGTATCCGTATCCGTATCCGCACCGACATC
>CAZSUE010000040.1:0-9119 GCA_964609045.1 uncultured archaeon
GCATGGTGTGATGTAGTGTGGTGTGGTATGGTGTAATGTGGTGTGCTCCGTTCTCGTCCTCATGTTGAACCTTCGGACCCGAACGCATCATTGGATTCGCGCCGAATTGCGGGGGACACCATGTGCCACCTTCGGGACAAATCGGCCTCTCATGGTTCAATTGCGATATCGTTTGTCCGCTCGTCTGATAGATAGTCATCATCGTGGTGCGATATTCGTATACTTATTTAGTAGACATATGCCAGCAATTTACCGCCGGTATGCAGTTCCTTCGCCGCATTCTGCGAGACCACACCCTTCGTCGTGGTAAGGATGAGGACACCGAAATCCTGAGCGGGGAGGTATCGCGCCTCGTACTTTTCGATCTCGTTCCGTTTCACAGAGAACCGCGGCTTGATCACGCCGCATTTATTGATATGGCCGATGACCTCCACACGGAACACACCGGCGCGACCGTCTTCGATGAACTCGAACTGGCCGATATAATCGTTCTCCTGCATCACTTTCAAGATCCGGCCGATCAGCTTCGAGGCGGGACGGATATAGCATTCGAGTTTACCGGCATGTTCGGCGTTATTGATCTGAGACAATGCATCTGCTAATGGATCTTGTTGCACCCGAAATCCTCCTTAAGAATATTTCTTGAATCCCAATTCAGGTGCGACCTCACGGAAACACTGTCGGCAAAGATGGAGGCCGTATCTCCGTACGATTCCGCGTTTGCGGCCGCAGCGTCGGCAACCGACCTTGCGCCCGAACTGTTTCTTCGTCTTCACAATTCCACCTCGATAACTTCAACATTGAACTGTTCGCGTACAAATTGATACGCCTCATCGCGTGTGATCCGGTGACGGTGGGGCACCTTCATCGACTGCCGACGGCGTTTCGCGATCCGGTACCCGTTCCGTTGCAATGCGACGCAGATGTCCATCCCGAAAATGCCGATGTCGGGGTCGTATTTCATGCCTTTGAAATCGGTATAATCCGGTATCCCGAACGAAAAATTGCCTTCGGGATCGAACGAATAGTTTGCAATACGGTTCTGTTTGACCCAGAACGCGCGTTTGAGGAATTCCACTGCCGTCTCGTGACGGAGCGTGACCATACATCCGATCGGCATCTCCTTGCGTACACCCAGATCTTTATTGGTCGTCCGCGAGAGTGTCCGTACCGGTTGACAACCGGTGACCAGTCGTATTACCTCTTCGGCGCGGCGGAGCTTTTCGCCGCCCTCGCCCACGCCGATATTGACCACGACCTTTGCGATCTTGATCGTGCGATTCACATTGGTACTGGTCGTTGCGGCCGGGCCTGCTTCCGACCCCTCCGCCTCATCATCGTCCATTTCGAAAACAGATTCGACATCAGCGCTCATAATACCGACACCTCGGGTACGGTTATCTCAGGAGTACGGGTCCCGACGACGAAAACATAGTCTTTGATCGTAGAGAAGCCCTCCTTGAATTCGATATAGTTCGGCTTCGGGCTTCGCGTCACCACATAGGACGAGATCGGTGCGATCTGTCCGGCGTGCTTACCGCCGATGATCATCGCCACATTGCCGTCGGAGAGCTGATATCTCGTCAATATCTTTTGCGACGGTATCTCGATCTTCAGTACATCCCCGGTACGATAGATATCCTTCTTGACGATGATATTGCGCCCGTCATGGAGATTCAACTGCGTCTTCCCGCCCTTGATCGTTGTCTTGTCCTCGATCCGGACCAATTTCCAGTGCGATTCTTCCTTCGGGATCGCCGTCAACCGTATCCGGCCCTTGGGATCGAGCAACACGCGATACTGGTCGTCCATCTTCGGGATCGAGACCACATCCATGAAGCCGATGGGGCGCTTATGATCGTTGACGACACCACCGTCCACCAGTATCTCGCGCGCACCGATGACCCGCCGCGCTTCGGCAGCGCTGTCGCAGATCTTGAGCACATCGCGAAGGACGATAACGAGTGGAATACTGTTCTCTTGCGGATGCGGCCCCGGCGAGGTCTTCGTTGCCCAAATATGTTGTTTTTTGGGGATGGTCCACCGCCGTGGCATCGCCAACCGTTTCAGGTGTTTCGACATGATCGTTCCTCCGTAGTCGTTTCCATTATATAGGTATTGAGTGTGAGTGTGGGTATGAGTATCTATTCGTTCATGCAATGCGATCTGTAGCGGCATGCGTCTCCTTTCAGCTCAGCCCTTCTGCGGAGCGTTCGAGGTTATGGCGGCGCCAAGGATCTTCGAGATTGAGCTTCACGATCAATAGGTTCGACGGCTCCATCGGCTTTGCGATCTGTGTGCCATCCGCCTTGGCGATGGTCGCCTTATCGACCGCGACCCGGTGATGTTTGGAATCCACCGATACGACCCGTCCCTCATGCCCGCGGAACTCGCCGCGCATGACGCGGACCACATCGCCCTTGATCAGCGAAACGGCCCGTACATCGTATTTCTCGATCAAACTCCCCTCTAAATGTGCGGCGAGATATTTCCGACGCTGGTGATAGGGGAGGTTGTATTGGCTCCGGCGTTGTTTCCGGGGCTGCTTGGATCGTGATTTGGGAATGGGTGTGCGTTTCGAGTTCAAACGTGTCTTGCGTCTCGTATCAGTCATGTGATCTATCCTCCATCTCGTTCTTCGTGGTCTATCTAAATGATCTATATTAAACGATGATCGATGCGTTGGCAGCGATCCGCGCCCAGCGCTGCGCAGCTTCACGCGCAACCGGGCCCTTGATGTCGGTCCCTTTCGTCTCGCCCTTCTCGGTGGTGATCACCGCGGCGTTGTCCTCGAACGAGACCCAGGTCCCGTCCGGTCGACGGAACGGTCGGCGTTGACGCACGATCACCGCGTTCACCACCTGTCGGCGCATTTCCGGGTTGCCCTTCTTGACCGAGACAATGATGAGATCACCGATACCGGCCGACGGCAAGCGGCGGTGCACGCCGTGGTATTTACAGACGGATACGATCTCGACGACCTTCGCACCGGTGTTGTCGACACAACGGAGATTGGCCCCAACCGGGAGCCCGCGTGTTTGTTTTCCTGCCAACCCTTTCATTTATACCCCTCGTTCAACCACTACGAACGATTTCTTCTTACTCAGCGGGCGGCATTCCATGATGCGCACCATATCACCCCGCTGTGCGTTGATGCACGGTGGGTTGTGAGCGAAATAGCGCGAGGTGCGTTTCTCATAGCGCTCGTATTTCGGTATATAATGCCGCCGGATCTTCTGGATGACAACGGTCTTGTCCATCTTCGCGTTGAGTACCGTGCCGTCGATGATCTGACCGCGGACCGGAAGTTGACCGTGGAACGGGCAGTTCCGATCCTCACAGGATTTCGGTGGCTGGCGGACATCCACACCGATGTTCTTCACCGGTGCCATGATCTTCCGCAGTGCCTTCGTGCGCACGATCTTCGTACGTTTCCTGATCTTGCGCCGCGCCTGGACCTTATCGATCTTTTCCGCTTCGGTCATCCGTTTTGAGCGCCTGATGCGTTTTTTTATGATCTTCGGTATCTGTTCCGACTCTGGATCGGATGCTGATCCTGAATCGGATGCTGATTGGGAGCTTGAATCATCATTGGAGCTTGTATCTGCCATTCTATCGCCTCGAGCAGCCATCATTGATCGTCATCATCGTGAATTCGTAGTGAGTCATAGTAGTTAGTGAGGGATTCTGATTGAAGTGTGTTTTGATCGAACCCGGTCCGGATCTCCTTCTGTCGGTTAACCACCGTCGTCGTTCAAATATGCTCGTCGCCATTTTCTATCCAAACGCTTGATCCTGTCTTCCGGACGATAACAGATACGGTCGCCGATGACGAGAACACGCTCGCCATCGAGCTCGAAACCGAATATCGTTCCCCGTTTCTGTATCATCCGTCGCTGGGCGCCTTCACACCCGGCGACCGTGATCGTCTCTTTCGTTTCGTCAACGATCTCACCAACCAGACCGATAGCGTTGGGATCCGACGCATCGACGATCTCGACCTCCAACCCGATCATTTCGTGTTGGACCAAGATCCGTTTTCCAATGCGCACCATCCCATCATCCATCCATCATAGCAACGCCATTATCTCAAGACGTCGTCGGTGCTCACAACAGGAGAAACCGGTATAGAACGACCGGCTCCAGCTAACTTACGCAGCGGTCCTGGCGATGATACGACGCGCGGTGATCAACGATCAGGATACCTTCATCGACCCCTCCGTGAGAGTACTATTACGAGCGGACCTCGACGGAAAAGCCCAGGTCGGAAAGCGTCTTGCGGACCTTCTCTTTGTGGTCGCCTTGCAGCTCGATCTGGTCGTCCTTCACCGTGCCGCCCGATGCGCATTTCGTCTTCAATTGCCGCGCCAGTTCGTCGATGTCGATATCGTTCGTATCGATACCGGCAACGATGGTGACGATCTTACCGTACCGTCGTCGAACCGAATAGATCCTGATCTCCTGTTGCTCGCGCGCAATCTCTTCACACATGCACAGTTCTTTTGGTAGGCCGCATTTATTGCATATTTCAGGCATTATTTCTCGCCTTCCTCCTTCATAATGGTCAGCAATCTAGCAATAGATATTCGTAATGCTCGAATCTGGCCAGGATTGATCGGCGCGCCACCCATTGCAGCCACACCCCGTTCGTGCATCAGTTCATCCCGGATCTCTTTGAGTTTGTCACTCCGTCCTTCCGGAGACATCTCGCGGATCTCAGTGGATTTCAACACTGCCATCTGTACTCACTTCCTCCGCCAATCGTAGCGTAGTATTCGTAATTCTGGACAATTGATTGGGATTGTGGTCGCTTCTGAGATCATTGTCCGCCTTCGTCCTCCTCGGTGGCTTGCTCCGGGACGGGACGATCCAACGCCTCCTCCGGTACCAATTTGGGCTCTTCTTCGTCCTCGAGCGCAGCTTCGGGCACTTCCTCAGCTCCCTCTTGGGCACCAACCTCGCCCGATTCCATCACCGGTTCGTCGAGTAGCTCTTCAGGCGCGCGCTCGTCCGCCGCCTCGGGTTCAATTTCGGGTGCCGCCTCGGATTTGGTCTCGGTCTCAATTTCAATCTCGGCTTCAGCCTCGGCCTCTTCAGCTTCGGTTTCTTCAGCCACCGCTTCCTTGGCCGCTTCTTCTTCCTCCGACGGCTCTTTTTCTTCTTCCGACAGCTCCTCCGACGGCGGCGATTCACCTTCTGGCTCGCCTTCTTCCACCGATTCGACACGGATCTCTGTGACCTCCTCGTCCTCGGTCACGATGGCGACCTTCTCCTCCGGTGCGGGCAACGCCAGTTCCTCTGGCACCTGCAGCGCCTCTTCGGGGAGGTCCTCGCGTTCGTGGACCGTGATCTCGTCGGGGAGCTTCGCGTCGGGGTTCATGATCTGGACCTTGATACCGATGGTCCCCAGCTTCTTCTTCGCCACGGCAAAGCCCTCTTCCATCCATTGCTTGGCCGGCTCGCCGCAGAACTTGATATGGCCCTGCTTGAACTTCTCGGTCCGATGCCGTGCACCGGTGACCTTTCCCGAAAGGATGATCTGACAGCCACGTGCACCGGAGCGCATGATCCGGCGCACCGTCGAATGACCCGCGCGGCGAAAGTGCCAACCGCGTTCCAGCGCCACCGCAAGCTTCTGAGCCATGATCTGCGCGTTCAAATTCGTGTTCGGCGCGTCCTGTACCTCGATCTGTGGGTTATCGAAATCGAACTTCTCCGCCACGGTCCGCGTGATCGCCTTGATGACGACGCCACGCCGACCGATGACCATCCCCGGCCGTTCGGCGATCATCGTCAAGCGCGTCCCCATGGGCGTGCGCTGAATATCGAGCCCACCAAATCCTGCACGCTCGGTGCGCTTCTTTAAATATTCCTTCAAGAGGAGGCGCTTGAGATTTTCAGTGACAAATTTTCGCTCTGAAGTCATAGTGCTTCACCGATTGTAAGCTTTATTGTGATTGAAGTTGACGATCATTGATTCCCGCGGTCGGTCGAGGCTAGAACTCTTCGATCTCCTCGAGGATGACCTCGATATTGGCGGTCACACGGTTCTTCGGCGAGGATCGACCCCGAGCGCGCGGGCGCCAACCCTTGTACACACGACCACGTTGCGCGGCGATATGACGGATCACCATCTCTTCGGAATTGAGACCCTTGTAGATCGCGTTGTTCTGTGCATCTTCCAATATGCGGATGAATGCACGGGCGGCATTGACCGGATACCGACCCGGTCCAAACCCCTTCCCTTTCTTGTGTGCGATATAACGATTGTGACGCTTGAACGCCACTGGCTGTTTCTTCTCGATTACGCGTTCGAGGTACTCGAGCGCGTCTTCGACCATCATCCCGCGAACCTCGCGTGCGATCTCGATGGAATGTTTCACCGAAATGCGTAGCTCGCGGCCGATGGCACGTGCCGTGTTCTTCGGTGGCGCCTCGGCAGAGTATCCGGCCATTTCTATCTCCCTCGTTCTTCGGATTCTCGGTCTCGTTCCTGTTCGTTGTTCTCGTTACTTCAACGGCATGAACTTCGACGAGCGGGTCGCACCGACGCCCGGACCAGAGTGCATGACCACGCCACGCGTCAACGCGAACTCACCGAGATAGTGGCCGATCATTTCCGGTAGGATCTTGATCTCTTTGTAGGTCCGGCCGTTATAGATCGCGACCTCCTTCCCGACGAAATTCGGAAGCACTGGCATATTCCGAAGATGCGTGCGCACCGGTTGCTCGCCATCTTCCCACCTCGTCAGTTTCTCACGGAGCTTTCGCTGGTCTTCTGACAGACCGCGATTCAGCGTACGGCGGACCCGAGCGGGGTATAGCTCGATCTGTTCGTCCCAGGAGAGGGCCTGAAGCTCCTCGAGCGAATATCCACGATATGCAAATTCCTTCTTACGTCTGACCTGTACCGCGCCTTTCCGTTTCCGCGCGCGCCGGCGTGCTTTCTTCGCACTGGTTCCACGTCGTTTTCGTGCCATTTCATCACCGGTTGAGATGTATGCTTATATCTTATATGTATGGAGATCGATCTTTATCATTGAAGTGTGTTCTGTTCGAAGGATCACTTCTTCTTCTTGCCTTTTCGCTTCCCCTTACGTTTCTTCGGGCTGAGGCGGCCCACCTTCTGTCCTGGCGGCGCGTTGCGTGAGACCGTCGACGGCCTCCCCACATGCTGATGACCGCCACCGCCGTGCGGATGGTTCACCGAGTTCATGGCAACACCGCTCACGCGCGGATATTTCTTGCTCTTGCTGCGAAGCGAGCGTGCGCGTGTTCCCGCTTTGACAAAGGGGCGTTCGCGGCGACCGCCGCCGGCAGCCATTCCGATGGTGGCGCGACAGCCGTCTTGGAACGGCTTGAACTGGCCGGACGGGAGCTGGATCGTCGTACGCTTGCCGTGTGAAACGATCGTTGCCGAGCCTCCCGCGGCGCGGACGAACTTCCCGCCGTCACCGGGACGGGCCTCGATATTGAATACGGGCGTCCCTTCCGGGATATCGCCCACCGGCAGGATATTGCCGGGATAGATCGAGAGCCGTGGACCGACATGGATCGTCTGATCGACCTGCAGCCCCTCCGGGGCGAGCATTGTGACCTTTTGACCGTTCTCATAATGGACGAGTGCGATCGGGACGCTGTGACCGGGGTCGTGATAGATATCGGCCACCACCCCGCGCGCTTCTCCGAAGCGCGGATATCGAACCGCTCCTTTATGACGGTGGCTCGGTGAACGATAGGTCGAACCACCGCGGCCGCGTCGTTGTGTGATGAGTCGTTTTCCCATTTCCAATCACCCCAGTTAGAAAATACCGATCCGTGTGCCGATCTCTTCGGCGGAATAATCTTCCGATAGCTTGATGAGCGCGTGCTTCCCGTCCTTTAATATCCGAGTATTCACCTTGACGACCTTGACATTATAGAGCGTTTCGAACGCGTGCTTGATCTCGGGTTTCGACGCAGTGCGCCGGACCACGAACTCGAGTCGGTTGAGCCGTTCCATCTGGTCCATGGTCTTTTCCGTCACATAGGGATGGATGAGTACCTGATAGGGATCGACCGTTATATTACCACTCTCCGATCATCTTCAATGCGCTTTCCGTCCAGATCGTCAACCGGCCGTAATCGCCGCCCGGTGCGAGCTGTTCGGTATTGAGGGTCGAGGGCGTGGTCACTTCGACGCCCGCAATATTGCCAACGCCACGCTCGATGCCGCGAAGTTCGGACACCACCAGGAGTACGGAGCACGGAACGCGATACTTCCGACCGCGGTTGCGACCGCGTCCCGCCCGAACATGCTTGCCGCGGGTCGCGCGGCGCACATCGGGATGGACGCCCATCTTTTTGAATATCTCGAGGATCTCCTGCGTTTTAAATACGGTCTCGATCTCGTCGGTGGCCACCACCGGGAGTGTCAACGCCATGCGGAACCGGTGCCCGCGGCCGCGAACATAGTCGCGCACACTGGTGGCGTAAAGTGCGGAACGGCGCGCTTTCTGCCGCTCCTTGCGGTTGATCTTACGATTCCACTGCTTCTCCGGTTTCGGCGGATGCGCGCGGCGACCGCCGACATTCGGCGGCGATTCCGCTGCGCGGCGGCCCTGACTCAACCGCTGGACACGTGCGACACCACGACCCTTGCCCCAGGTCGATACTGCGTGCATCATCCCCGCCTTTGACGACGGGCCATAGGGCTGACGGCGGTTGGCGCGATGCACATTGACCGCCTTGCGGATCAGATCGGGACGGAGCGGCTCGTCGAACGCTGTGGGGAGGTAGACCGAGCGGACCGTGTTGCCGTCGAGGTCGTAGACATTCACCGTCCGCTTCGTCGGTTTCGGGCCTTTCCCCTTGATCTTGCGTACGACTTTTTTCCCGCGAACCTTCCGTTTCGCGCCGGCGGATCGCGTCGGCTTTTTCATACGGTCCCGCGGTTGACCGCTCTGAGCGGAGGATGACGAGGAGGTGGCTGATGAGGTCGATGGATCGGTAACATTCGTCTTCGCCATGGTTACACTCTTCTCTGCATTGGATCGTTCTTAGTTATACACCTTGCTTCGATTCCCGCGAGATATAGGTTAATTGCGGTGTTTCGACGCTCACGCCTTTGAACCTGACCG